>NZ_JBITFB010000016.1:0-197807 GCF_044455625.1 Kitasatospora sp. NPDC051164
CGGAGGCAGGTCATATCCGGTATTAGACCTCGTTTCCAAGGCTTGTCCCAGAGTTCAGGGCAGATTTCCCACGTGTTACTCACCCGTTCGCCACTGATCCACCCCGAAGGGCTTCACCGTTCGACTTGCATGTGTTAAGCACGCCGCCAGCGTTCGTCCTGAGCCAGGATCAAACTCTCCGTGAATGTTTACCCGTAATCGGGTCGACACTCGCGTTGAGCGGCACGGCAACCACCGGAATAGGGCGGCCCCGCGCACTGCGTCCTCGCTAGTGTTATTTCAAAAGGAATCTCCAACCCCAGGAAATCCTGAGGCCGGGGATGTCAACATATCTGGCGTTGACTTTTGGCACGCTGTTGAGTTCTCAAGGAACGGACGCTTCCTTCGGACCGCCTTCCAGCGGACCCTCCGGGCTTCGTTCTTTCGTGTTCCCAGCTTATCAGATGTTTTCCGCTCCGTTTCCGGGGCTTCGTTCATCCAACTCGCCGGTGTCTTCCGGAGCTTGACGCCCTGTCCGACGTTTCAAACTCTAGCCGATCCCCGCTCCGAAAAGCGAATCCAGCCGCAATCCGATAAAACGAACACGCCGAATAAGAACCGAGCCGCGACGCACAAATGCAGACGCAACCCAGCCCGAACCTGGGAAGTGGTGTTTCAGAGGATTGGCCGCCCCGGGACCGTCCGCGCCGATGCGTGTCCGGTGCTCCCTGCCGAGCGACTAGAGAACACTACGCCTGTCCGGCGCCGGAGGCAAACCGGTCCCGGGGACGGTCCGGGTGCAGAGCGCCCGGCCGGGTTTCACGTACTCGCCGTTGGGGTGGTCGTTGCCGGTGACCCACTGGTGGGCGGTGGTTTCGTCGCGGCCGCCGGCGCGGTGGCGGCCGAGCAGGCGCTCCTCGCGGACGGCGTCGTCGGTGTGGACGTACCAGAGTTCGCGCAGCAGGCGGCGGGCGTCCGGCCAGGGGGAGTCGGCGGAGGCGAGGTAGTTGCCTTCGGTGATGACGAGCCGGCTCCGCGGGCGGACCACGTGGCGGGCGGCGACCGGTTCGTCCAGGGTGCGGTCGAAGTCCGGGACGTAGATGTCCTGGAAGCGGTCGGCGGCGATGCGGCGCAGCAGGGCGACGTAGCCGTGGGCGTCGAAGGTGGCCGGGGCGCCCTTGCGGTGGGTCAGACCGAGGCGGCCGAGCTGGGCGCCGGAGAGGTGGAAGCCGTCGAGCGGGACGTAGGCGGCGGTGCCGGGTCCTTCGGCGCGCTCGACCTCGGCGACCAGGTGGCGGGCCAGGGTGGACTTGCCGGCGCCCGGCGGGCCGACAAGTCCGAGGATCGTACGGGCGTTGCTGCCCTGGCCGCGGAGGAAGCCGAGGGCGAGGGCGGTGAGGCGGTCCTCGTTCATGGCCGCACCTTACTCACCGGGTGTCCGCGGAACCGGGCGTTCGATAACGCTGCGGTCAGCGGGGCCGCTCGGCCAGCGCGGGCAGGTCCAGGGTGAGCGTGCCGGCGTCGGCGTCGAGCAGGGCGGGGACGCCCAGCGGGACGGTGAGGGTGGAGGGGCAGTGTCCGAACCCCAGTTCCCAGAGCACCGGTATGCCGAGCGCGCCGAGCCGGTCGAGCATCAGCTCGCGGATCCGCTCGGGCCGCCCGCAGCCCTCCCAGGAGCCGAGGGCGATGCCGGCCACGCCGTCGAGGGCGCCGGAGCGCAGGAACTGGGTGAGGAGGCGGTCGAGCTGGTACGGGTGTTCGTTCACGTCCTCGAGCACGAGGATGCTGCCCGCGTACGTGGGTCGGGCGGCGGGAGTGCCGCGCTCGGCGGCGAGGACGTGGGCGCATCCTCCGGCGGTGACACCGCGGGCCCGGCCGGGGATGAGCGGTGCGGCGGTGGCCGAGGTGAGGACCGTGGTCGTGGCGGGGTCGAAGAGGGTGCGGCGCAGGTGTTCGGCGGTGGGGCCGTCGGAGATGAAGGAGCCGGCGGCGGCCATCGGCCCGTACAGGGTGGCGAGGCCGAGGCGCTGGGCGAAGGCCTCGTGCAGGGAGCTGACGTCGCTGAAGCCGATGAAGGGCTTGGGTGCGGCGGCGCGCATCGCCGTCCAGTCGAGCAGGTCGACCATGCGGTGCACGCCGTAGCCGCCGCGGGCGCAGATGACGGCGTCGACGGTGGGGTCGAGCCAGGCGTTCTGGAGGTCGGCCGTGCGGTCGGCGTCGGTACCGGCGAGGTAGCCGAGGGTTGGGTGGGTGTCGAGGACGTGCGGGGCGACGGTGACCCGCAGTCCCCAGGAGCGGAGGATCGCGCAGCCGGCGGTGAGGCGTTCGGAGTCGATCGGGCCGCTGGGGGCGACGACGACGATGTGGTCGCCGGGGCGCAGGTGCGGCGGGCGGGTCAGCCCCTGGCCGGGTGTGGTCGGGTTCTGGTCCATGGGCCGGGCCGCCTTTCGGGCGCGGGAGCGGGGTAGGGCACGGGCGGCCGCGGTGTGGTCGCGGCCGCCCGGTGACGATATGCCCTCGCATCGTCACGCCGATGTCTGCGGGTCGGCGCCCAAGGGGCGGCACCCGCGAGACGCGGCCCCGCCGGGTGATGGCTCTTCAGATCACCGCGCCCATCACCTCTCGGACCTCCGCCAGGGTGGCGTCCGCGACGGCGTTGGCGCGTTCGGCGCCGTCGCGCAGGACCTGCCGCAGGTGGCCGCGGTCGGCGGCGAGTTCGGCGCGGCGGGCGCGCAGCGGGCGGAGGTACTCGTTGACGGACTCGGTGACGACGCGCTTGAGCACGGCGGCTCCACCGTCGCCGATCTCCTCGGCGACGGCTTCGGGGCGCGGTCCTGGCAGAGCGCGGCGAGCAGGACGAGGCTGGACACCTCGGGCCGGTCGACGGGGTCGTAGCCGATGCGGCGGTCGGCGTCGGTCCTGACGCCGCGGATGATGCGGGCGGTCTCGTCCTCGGTGGCGCCGAGGGCGACGGCGTTGCCCCGGCTCTTGCTCATCTTTCCGCCGTCGGTGCCGAGCAGCATCGGGGCGTCGGAGAGCAGGGCCTGCGGGCGGGGGAAGACGGCGCTGCCGTCGGCGTGCGGGTAGCGCTCGTGGAAGCGGCGGGCGATGGTGCGGGCGACTTCGAGGTGGGGCAGCTGGTCCTGGCCGACCGGGACGAGGTCGGCCTTGCAGAAGAGGATGTCGGCGGCCTGGTGGACGGGGTAGGTGAACATCAGTCCGCTGACGGCGGACTGGCGGGAGTGGGCGATCTCGTCCTTGACGGTGGGGTTGCGGTTCAGTTCGGCGACGCTGACCAGGCTGAGGAACGGCAGCAGCAGCTGGTTGAGGGCGGGGACGGCACTGTGGGCGAAGATCGTGGCCCGCTCGGGGTCGAGGCCGGCCGCGAGGTAGTCGAGGACGAGGTTCTCGGTGTGCTCGGCGAGCCGGTCGGCGAGGTCGCGGTCGGTGATGACCTGGTAGTCGGCGACCACGACGAACATCTCGATGCCCTGGTCCTGTAGCCGGACGCGGTTGCGCAGGGTGCCGAAGTAGTGGCCGAGGTGGAGCGGGCCGGTGGGGCGGTCCCCGGTGAGGACGCGGTGGGCGGTCGGGTCGTCGATGAGCGCGGGATCGGCGCCGGCAGCGGCGGCAGTAGCGGCGCCGGGCTCGGCCACGGCAGTGGCGGCGGCGGTGGCAGCGGCTGCGGTGTCGGCAGTGGCGATGGTCTCGACGGTCACGGTTTCTCCTCGGTACGGCGGTGGTGGCGGCCGTCCGGGGCGAGGGGCCCGTCCCGCGGGAGAGCGGGGAAACGCAACAGGGCCGTCCATCCCGGACGGCCCTGGTCAGGCGAGTGCTGGTGGCCGTCCTAGGACGGCCACCAGCACAGGCCCACGAAGCGCTTCATGTGCTCAAGATTAGCGTCGTTCCACCACCAGCGCGGGGGTTTCCTTGCGCAGCGTCTCGCCGCGGAGGAACTCCGGCCGCACCAGGCCGTAGCCGGTCATCAGCGCGGCGCCGAGCAGCCTCAACTTGGAAGCGATCGCCGCACTCAAGCCGAACCTCATCCTCGGTCGCCAACTGCGCACCCAGGACCAGTACGCGCAACTGTCCAAGATCGCCCTGACCGTCTTCTCACTGCGCCCCGGCTACCCCTGGAAGCAGAACTTCCTGCTCAACCCGAGCACGTTCGGCCTGGAAGCCGAGGCCAAGACACAGCTCGACGACTACCAGGCGGCGGCCACCGCGATCGGCGCCAAACTCGGCGACATGTTCGGCGACAAGCGGCCCACCATCACGCCGCTGCGCCTCATGCCGGGCCGGACCCGGCTGTACGCCGAGCCCTCCTTCAACGGCACCATCCTCACCGACGTGCCGCTGCCGCAGCCGCAGATCGAGCAGGTCGAGGAGCTCGCGGTCGAGGTCAGCCCGGAGCAGATCGGCAAGGCCGACGCCGACTGGATCTTCTACGGCGCGTACGGCAGCCCCGGTTCGACCAACCAGGACGCGATGCTGGGCGGCGCCCTCGGGAAGACGCTCGGAGCGGTCAAGTCCGGTCAGGCCCGGCCGGTTTCGGACGAGACGTGGTTCCTCGGGCTCGGCGTCATGGCGGCGAACGCGGTGCTCGCCGACCTCAAGGGGCTTGTCGCACCCGGCAGTTGATCCGGCATCCCGGGAAGGGGCGAGGTGACGCGGCCGTGACACCGCGGACGTGGCGCCACGGCGGTGCGACGACGGCGCGGTGGTGATCCCTTGGTGGCGCCTTGGTGGTGCCTTGGCGATCTCACGACGATCTCGCGACGGTTGCCGAAGTGATCTCACGATGATCTCCGCAGGGGTCCCCCAGTGATCCCCCAGTGATCCCGCAGCGGGCTCGCGATGGTCCCGCGGTGGTCTCGCGCACACCGCCGGGTTCGGCGCTTGGAGCTGGTCGCGCGGTGCGGGAGGATCGTCGAGACCGTCCCCCGAAGGGCCCGCCGATGACCTCGCTCCACCCCGCCCCGACCGATCCGTCCTTGCCCGGCCCGCCGGGGGACAGCGCCGGATCCCCACCCCCACCCGCCGTACCCGGGACGGCCGCCACGACCGTCCCGATGTGCTCGATCGCGACCGCCGCCGAGGCCGGCGCGTCCGCGTCCGGTTCCTCCGGCGGGGTGATCCGCCAGGGCTCCCTGTCCCGTCACGACTCGGTGCCGCAGCCGCGCTGCCGGGACGACGCGGATGCGTACGTCCTCCCGGCAGCGGCCCCCGCGACGGATCGCTCCACCACGGACGGCGATCCGACCGCGGCGCGCCTTCGGGCGGCGTTCGCCGAACGGCTGCGGGCCGCACGCGCCCAGGGCCGCTCGGTCGCCGAGCTGGCGGCCGCGTGCCGTCGGCCGGTCGCGGAGGTACGGGCGCTGCTCGGTGAGGCGGCCGGGGACGGTGCGGATACGTTCGCGCCCGCGCCCGTCCGTGACCACGGCCAGGACGGGGAGGCCGGAGGCGGGACCGAGACCGACGGCGGTGCCGAGGTCGGCGGGGAGGCTGAGGCCGAGGTCGGGTTCGTCCGTTTTCCGCCGGTCGCCGCGCCGGAGGGCGGCCTACCCACGCGCGCGGCACGTCCGGTACGAGAAGAGCTGTGGCCCATGGGGTCCCGGCGGCCGTCGCCCTCGCGCCGACTGCGCCGGATGCACCCGCAGGCCACCCCGAGCGGGCAGGAGGCGACCGCACGGGAGACGGCCGCGACCGGCCCGGCCGGCGTGGGCCTCCCTGGTACCACCGCGTGGACGGGTGAACTCGCCGGTACGGCAGGGACGGTGGCGGATGGGGTGCTGTTCGGGGCCGACGCCGCGACCGCGATCACCCCCGACACCCGTGCCGACGCCGGCGCCCCCGGCACCGAGGCGCCGCACGCCGAACCACCGCGTGCCGAACCACCGCTCGGGATCCTGATCGGCGGCAGCCCCGGTCAGCCCGAGGCTGTCGGCCGGCCCGAGGAGAGGGCGCCGGTCCGGGTGGTGGCCGAGCCGATCCGGGTCGGGCGCGGCACCAGCCTGGTGGTGCTGCCCTCCTGGCGCCCCGCCATCGCCGTCTCGGTGTCGACCGAGCAGCTGCTGTCCGCGACCGGGCTCGGCTTCGAGCAGCTCGCCGACGCCCGGCTGACGGTGCTGATGAACCCGAGCGCGCTGCACGACCGGGAGCTGGAACTGCACGGTTGGGAGCCCGGTCCGGCCACGCGCGGCCGGCGCGGCGGGCGGTCCTGAGGCAGTCCTCGGGCCGGTTCCCGAACCTGGGTCGACGGCCGGCAGTGGGCGGGGTGGAGGCCGGCGGCTATCGGTCGGCGGTCAGCGGACCACCGGGGCGTTCGGGATGTACCCGAGGTCGACGGGCACCGGCGGGCGTCCGTCCACGGCCCAGCCCCGGCGGACTGAGTCCAGCAGTTCCGGCAGCCGGGGCGGCCACAGCGCGTCGGCGTTCTCGTCGGCGAGGTCGGCCGGGGTCCACCAGCGCCAGTCGAGGATCCGGTCGACGGCGTGCACCGCGCTGACGTCGCCGACCGGGCCGCGGTGCGGTCCGCCGGTGAGGTAGATGTGCTCGTGCTGGCGGACCGGGGTGCCGTGCCAGGTGAAGTCGTGTTCCCAGGTGCAGAGCAGCGGGCCGGGTTCGAGGTCGGTCCAGCCGGTCTCCTCCCCCAGCTCGCGCCGGGCGCCCTCCCACGGGGACTCGCCCGGTTCCAGTCCGCCGCCCGGCATGGTCCAGTGGACGCCGACCTCGTCGTTGTCCGAACGGAGCAGGAACACCGAGCCGTTCTCGTCCAGGACCACCGTGCGGGCGGCCTGCCGGGGCACGCGCTTGTGGGGGCGGAGCAGATTGCGCATCGGATTTCGCATCGGATCACTCTCGCAGCGGCCGCCGGGGGCGTCGAGCGGATTCGACACTCCGGTCCGGCGTACGAGAGCTCCGAACCGCCCGGCGCGGCGCGGGACCTGTCCGTTCGCCGTACCCTGACGGCCATGCCCGTACCCGCGATCATCTTCCCCGCCGATCCGCTCAACCCGCGCCGGCCCGATCCGCACTTCGCCTGGGAGGCCAGGCTGCTGCGGGAGTTGGGCGGCGAGCACCACCTGGTCGACCACGACGCGCTGCTCGCCGGGCAGGCCGAGGAGGCGGTCCGGCGGGTGCCGCAGGACAGCGGCCCGCTCTGGTATCGGGGTTGGATGCTCCCCTCGGCCCGGTACGCCGACTTCGCCACCGCGCTCACCGCCCGGGGCGGCAACCTGCTGACCAGCGCGCCCGGTTACGCGGCGGCGCACGAACTGCCCGGCTGGTACGGCGTGTTCGAGGGGGCGACCCCGGCCAGTGCGTGGATCCCGTCCGACGGGCCGGTGGCGCCCGACCCGACGGAGCTGGCAGCGGCCGTGGCCCGGCTCGGCGGGAGCGGCCCGGCGATCGTCAAGGACTACGTGAAGTCGCGCAAGCACGAGTGGCACGAGGCCTGCTACGTACCCGAGTTGGCAGACCTGCGGGCCGTCGGCCGGGTGGTGGAGCGGTTCGTCGAGCTGCAGGGCGAGTTCCTGGCCGGCGGGGTGGTGCTGCGGCGGTACGAGGAGTTCGAGCGCGCCGCCGGTGCCGCGGAGGATGCCGAGGGCCAAGCGGGCGACGGCCCGGGTACGGGCGGGCGGCCGGATGCGGGCGACGGACCCGGTGCGGGCGGGCGGGCCGTCGAGGCGCGGGTGTGGTGGCTGGACGGCCGGCCGATCCTGGTCGGACCGCACCCGGACGCCCCGCGCCGGAACGTCGAGCCCGACCTCACCGACGTCCGGGCGCTGGTCCGGACGCTCGGCTGCCGCTTCATCACCACCGACCTCGCCAGCCGGGCCGACGGCTCCGGCTGGCGGGTGGTCGAGGTCGGGGACGGACAGGTGAGCGACCTGCCGCGGGGCATCGACCCGTCGGGATTGCTGACCTCGCTGATCGCCGCCTGACGGCCCATGCGTGCCGGGCCGTCAGGCAGATGATTCGGGGCGGGCGGCTTCCCCAGGCGGGCGGCCGCCCCCAGGGCAGGCGGCCTCCCGTGCGAGCGGCCCCCGGCCTGGCGGCCTACCCGGCGGCGACGGTCTCGACCGCCGGGTGGCCGTCCGCGATAAACGCCTGCCAGAGCCGGGCGTACGTGCCGCCCCGGGCGAGCAGTTCGGTGTGGGTGCCGTCCTCGACCACCCGGCCGTGGTCCAGCACGATCACCCGGTCGGCGCGCTCGGCGGTGGTCAGGCGGTGGGCGATGACCAGGGTGGTGCGACCGCCGCTGAGCCGGTCCGCGGCGTGGTTGACGGCCGCTTCGGTGGCCAGGTCGAGCGCCGCGGTGGCCTCGTCGAGCAACAGGATGTCCGGGTCGACCAGTTCGGCCCGGGCCAGCGCGATCAGCTGGCGCTGGCCCGCCGAGAGGTTGCGGCCGCGGCCGGCCACCTCGTGGTCGTAGCCGCCCGACAGCCGGACGATCATGTCGTGCGCGCCGACCGCCCGGGCCGCCGCCTCCACCTCGGCGGCCGATGCGCCCGGCCGGCCGTACGCGATCGCCTCGCGGACCGTGCCCGCGAACAGGTAGGCCTCCTGCGGTACCACGCCCAGGCGGTGGCGGTACTGCGCCAGGTCGTAGCGGGTGAGGTCGACCCCGTCGACCCGGACGGTGCCCTCGGTCGCGTCGTAGAACCGGGCGACCAGCTTCACCAGCGTCGACTTCCCGGCGCCGGTCTCGCCGACCAGCGCCACCGTCTGCCCGGCCGGGATGTGCAGGTTCACGTCGGCCAGCACGGTCGGGGCGCCGTCCGCGCCGCCGTTGTAGGCGAAGCCGACCCCGTCGAAGTCGATCTCGCCGCGCAGCCCCTTGGGCACCGGGACCGGGTCGGCCGCCTGGGCCGTGGTGGTCGGGGTGCGCAGCAGCTCGCGGATCCGGCCGAGGCCCACCGAGGCCTGCTGGTAGCCGTCGAAGACCTGGGACAGCTGGTTGACCGGCGCGAAGAACAGGTCGATGTAGAGCAGGTACGCGACCAGCGCGCCGACCGTCAGCGTCCCGGCGTCGACCCGGGCCGCGCCGACGATCAGCACCAGCGCGGCCGCCACGCTGGAGAGGAACTGGACGAACGGGAAGTACAGCGAGATGTACAGCTGCGCGCGGACCCGGGCCTCGCGGTAGGCGATGCCGCGCGCCACGAAACGGTCGGTGTTGGTGTCCAGGCGGCGGAAGGCCTGGACGATCCGCATGCCGGCCACGTTCTCCTGCAGGTCGGCGTTGACGGCGCTGATCAGGTCACGGGAGCGCTCGTACTGGTCCTTGGACTTCCTGCGGAACACCAGCGTGGCGATGACCAGCAGCGGCAGCACGGCGAAGACCACCAGGGCCAGGCCGGCGTCGATGATCAGCAGGGCGGCGAAGATCCCGGCGAAGGTCAGCAGGCTGACCACCGCGGTGACCATGCCGGTCTGCAGGAAGGACGTCAGCGAGTCCAGGTCGGTGGTCATCCGGGTCATGATCCGGCCGGTCAGCTCGCGCTCGTAGTAGTCCAGGCCGAGCCGGTTGAGGTGGGCGAAGATCTTGAGCCGGAGCGTGTAGAGGACCCGCTCCCCGGTGCGGCCGCTGACCCGGTTCTCGGCGCCCTGCACCAGCCAGTCCAGCAGCACCACGACCAGCGCGGTGAGCGAGGCCACCGCCACGCCGGACATCAGGCCCTTGCGGACACCCTCGTCGATGCCGTGCCGGATCAGCACCGGCAGGACCAGGCCGGCCGCCGCGTCCAGGGCGACCAGCAGGAGGGCGATGAGCAGCGGGGCGCGGAAGGGGCGCAGCAGGCGGCTCAGGGCGAAGTCGGAGTCGCCGGCCTCCGCCTCGGCGCGGGAGACGGCCGGGGTGTCGGTGGCGGGCGGGAGGGCGGCGACCTTGGCCAGCAGGTCCGGGTCGGCGGTGCGGGCGGCCTTGCCCAGGGCGGGGGTGGGGAGGTCGGGAACGCTCGGGGCGGGCTCCGGTCCGGCCTGCGCCTCGCTCTGCGGTCCGGCCTGCGGTTCGGCTTGCGCCTCGGCTCGGGCTTCGGTCTGTGCTTCAACCGGTTTCCCGGTCGGCGTCGCGGAGGCGGAGTGCTGGGTGGCGCGGCCCGCCTCCGGGTCGGTGATCAGGGCCCGGTACTGGGGACATCGGGCCTCGAGTTCCTCGTGCGTCCCGATGTCCAGCAGCCGGCCGCGGTCGAGGACGGCTATCCGGTCGGCGAGCTGGAGGGTCGAACGGCGGTGGGCGATCAGCAGCGTGGTGCGACCGGTCATCACCGAGCGCAGCGCGTCGTGGATCTCCGCCTCGACCTGCGGGTCCACCGCCGAGGTGGCGTCGTCCAGCAGCAGGATCCGGGGGTCGGTGAGGATCGCCCGGGCCAGGGCGATGCGCTGGCGCTGTCCGCCGGAGAGAGTCAGGCCCTGCTCGCCGACCTTGGTCTCGTAGCCGTCCGGGAGCTCGCGGACGAACTCGTCGGCTTGGGCGGCGCGCGCGGCGGCGACGATCTGCTCGTCCGTGGCGTCCGGGCGGCCGTAGGCGATGTTGGTGCGGACCGACTCGGAGAAGAGGAAGCTCTCCTCGGGAACGATGCCGACCGTCGCGCGGACCGAGTCCAGGGTGAGGTCGCGCAGGTCGTGGCCGTAGAGGCGGACGGTACCGGCGGCCGGGTCGTAGAAGCGGGGCACCAGCTGGGCCACCGTCGACTTGCCCGAGCCGGAGGCGCCGACCACGGCGAGGGTCTCGCCGGGGGCCAGCTTCAGGCTGAGGCCGTGCAGGACGGGGGCGGGGTGCTCGGGGTCGTAGCGGAACTCGACCCGGTCGAACTCCAGGGCGACGTCGGGGGTCCGGGGGCCGACGGTGGCACTGTGCGGGGTGTCACCCTGTCGGGTGGTGCCGTGCGGGGAGCCGTCCTGCTGCCGGGTGCCGTCCTGTTGCCGGGTGCCGCTCTGCTGCGCGGTGCCGTCCTCCGCGAGATCCAGGGTGAGCGCGTCCGGGCGCTCCTGGACCAGCGGGCGCTCGTCGATCAGCTGCAGGACGCGCTCCACGCCCGCCCGGGCCTGCTGGCCGACCGTGATGATCATGGTCAGCATCCGCACCGGGCCGGTCATCTGCGCGACGTACGTCGAGAAGGCGACGAAGGTGCCGAGCGTGACCCGGCCGTCGACCGCCAGCCAGCCGCCGAAGGCCAGGACGGCGACCTGGGCGAGGGCCGGAACCGCCTGCATCGCCGGGTTGTAGCGGGCGTTGAGCCGGATCGAACGCAGCCGGGCGGCGAACAGGTTGTGGGAGGCCTGCTCCAGCTTGTCCAGCTCCTGCGCCTCCTGGCCGAAGCCCTTGACCACGCGGACGCCGCCGATCGCGCCGTCCACCACGCCCGCGACCTCGGCCGCCTCCTGCTGGGCGGCCCAGGTCGAGGGGAACAGGCGCTTACGGCTGAACGCGGAAACCCACCACAGCGCGGGCGCCATGACCAGGGCGACCAGGGTGAGCGGCGGGGACAGCCAGACCATCACGACCAGCGACATCCCGAACATCAGCAGGTAGCCGGTCATCATCGGCACCATCGAGAGCAGGCCGTTGACCAGCTGGAGGTCCGAGGTCGCGCGCCCGACCACCTGGCCGGTGTCCAGCCGGTCCTGGCGGTGGCCGTCGAGCCGGCCGAGCGAGCGGAACAGGTCGCTGCGCAGATCGTGCTGGACATCCAGGGCGAGCTGGCCGCCGTAGTACCGACGGACCTGGGTACAACCGAAGACCACGGCGGCGGCCAGCAGCAGCACCACTGCCCAGGGGGTCAGCGAGCGGGTGTGGGCGATGATGACGTCGTCGATGATCAGCTTGGTGACCAGCGGCACCAGCGCGGTGACGGCCATGCCGAGGAGTGAGGCACCGAAGGCGAGCAGCAGGCTGCGGCGGGACCGCCAGCTGTAACCGACCAGGCGGCGCAGCCAGCCGGCGGGCTCGGTGCGCCCGTCGGTGGCGTCCGCTCCCGTGGCGTGCTCGTCGACGGGGACCTCCGGGGTCGTCGGACCGGCCGGTGTGCCGCTCGGGGATTGCTCCACCGTGGATCCGTGAGTCTCAGGCATATTTAGGGATGCTAACCATTTCGTCGAGTGGCCGCCACGACGTTTCCGACCCGGGTGGGTTCGGGGCGGGTCGGGGCAGCCCGGATCGTCCGGTCCGGTGGACGGGGCAACAGCCTGCGGCCGACGGAGATTCCCGATCGGACCTCCGCCCGGCCGGCATGGACCACCGCCCGCATCCAGGATCACCCACCGCCCGTCGAACGCCCAGCGGCCGGGGGTGGGCCGACCCCGTTCTTTCGACCTAGGCCTCCGGGCGGGGAGTGAGCGCGGGATTCGCCGCTCGCGGGCTCGCTCAGCCGCTCGCGGAAGCAGAACCCGCGGTGGCCGAGCCTGCGGAAGCCGAGCCCGCGATGGCCGCGTCCGCGGCAGCGGCGAACGCGCCGTGGGCGAGGGTGTGCAGCAAGGCGGCCATTGCGTCGCGCTGAAGACCGGACCGTTCGCCCTGGCCGGGGTGCGAGCCGAGGCTGTGCGGGGTCGAGTTGATCAGGCCGAAGACGGCGTGCACGGCGGCACGCGCCACCGGCTCGGCGGCGGGGTCGGCCAGCGGCGGGTAGGCCTGCCGGACCACGTCCACCCACAGCTCGACGTAGCCGCGCTGGAGCCGGCGGACGGTGCGGCGGTCCTCCTCCTTGAGGTTCAGCAGCTCGCGGTCGTGCAGCGTGATCAGGTCGCGGTCGTTCAGGGCGAAGTCGACGTGGCCGCCGATCAGCGCGTCCAACGCGGCGGCCGGACCGTCGCCACCGCCCGCCCGGCGGCGTCCCTCCTCCAGCAGGCGCTCGCTGATGCCGATCAGCAGGTCGGCGAGCATCGCGTCCTTGCCGGCGAAGTGACGGTAGAGGCCGGGGCCGCTGATCCCGACGGCTTTGCCGATCTCGTCCACGCCCACGCCGAGGAAGCCCCGGGCGGCGAACAGCCGGGCGGCCTCCCGGCGGATCTGGTCGCGGCGTGGGAGCGCGGAGGCTGCGGGGACGTTCGGCATGCCGCCCATCGTAGACAGTCGGGTTATCGGCCGTTAACCTGGCGGCGTAAGTTAACGTTAATTAACGTGGGATTCCAAGGGCGCACTACATCCGGCGCCCACCTGGTGCCGAGGGCAAGGGAGCTCTTGGGAATGGTCATCTCAACCGCCGGTGTACCCACCGGCGTCCCGTTCAGCGCAGCGAACGGGACCGGAGCGGTGCCGACAGCCGTACCGCCCGGAGCCGCCGCACCGGCGCCCCGGCTCGGCACCGCCGTCGACCCGGGCTCCGCGGCCTACCGCGCCAACACCGACGCGCACCAGGAGCTGGTCGCCGAGCTGCGCGCGAAGCTCGACGCGGCCGCCCTGGGTGGCGGCGCCAAGGCCCGCGCCCGGCACACCTCGCGCGGCAAGCTCCTCCCCCGCGACCGGGTGGACACCCTGCTGGACCCGGCCTCGCCCTTCCTGGAGCTGGCCCCGCTGGCCGCCGACGGAATGTACGACGGGGCGGCGCCCGCGGCCGGGGTGATCGCCGGCATCGGCCGGGTCGCCGGACGCGAGGTGGTGGTGGTCGCCAACGACGCGACCGTCAAGGGCGGCACCTACTACCCGATGACGGTGAAGAAGCACCTGCGCGCCCAAGAGGTCGCGCTGGAGAACCGGCTGCCCTGCGTCTACCTGGTGGACTCCGGCGGCGCCTTCCTCCCCATGCAGGACGAGGTCTTCCCGGACCGCGACCACTTCGGCCGGATCTTCTACAACCAGGCCAGGCTCTCCGCCGCGGGCATCCCGCAGATCGCCGCGGTGCTCGGCTCCTGCACGGCCGGCGGCGCGTACGTCCCGGCGATGAGCGACCAGGCCGTGATCGTCCGCAACCAGGGCACGATCTTCCTGGGCGGTCCGCCGCTGGTGAAGGCCGCCACCGGCGAGGTGGTCACCGCCGAGGAGCTGGGCGGCGGCGACCTGCACTCCCGCACCTCGGGCGTGACGGACCACCTGGCCGAGGACGACGCCCACGCGCTCTCCATCGTCCGCACGATCGTCGCCGGCCTCGGACCGCGCGCGGCCAAGCCCTGGCCGCTCACCCCGGTCGAGCCGCCGGCGGTGGACCCGGCGGGCCTGTACGGGGCCGTCCCGGTCGACCCGCGCACGCCCTACGACGTGCGCGAGGTGATCGCCCGGCTGGTGGACGGCAGCCGCTTCGCCGAGTTCAAGGCCGAGTACGGCGCGACCCTGGTCACCGGCTTCGCCCGGATCCACGGCCACCCGGTCGGCATCGTCGCCAACAACGGCGTGCTGTTCTCCGAGTCCGCCCTCAAGGGCGCCCACTTCATCGAGTTGTGCGACCAGCGCGGCATCCCCCTCCTCTTCCTGCAGAACATCACCGGCTTCATGGTGGGCCGGCAGTACGAGGCGGGCGGCATCGCCAAGCACGGCGCCAAGATGGTCAACGCCGTCGCCTGCACCCGCGTCCCGAAGCTGACCGTGGTGATCGGCGGCTCGTACGGAGCCGGCAACTACTCGATGTGCGGCCGGGCCTACTCACCCCGCTTCCTGTGGATGTGGCCGGGCGCCAAGATCTCCGTGATGGGCGGTGAGCAGGCGGCCTCCGTCCTCGCCACCGTTCGCCGCGACCAGCTCGAGGCGCACGGCGAGCAGTGGCCGGCCGAGGCGGAGGAAGAGTTCAAGCGCCCCGTCCGCGAGCAGTACGAGCGCCAGGGCAACGCCTACTACGCCTCCGCCCGGCTCTGGGACGACGGTGTGATCGACCCGATGGACACCCGCACCGTCGTCGGTCTCGCGCTCACCGCCTGCGCCAACGCCCCGCTGGCGCCGCCCGCCCCGTACGGCGTCTTCCGCATGTGATTCCTCCTCATGGCGCCCCTGCGTTCGTGACCCCTCCCTTCCGGGTGTGACGTCCACGGCGCCGGTCCGGAACCGGGCCGGCGCCCGACCGCCCGCCACCTCCTTCGTACGGCTCCCCTCGACCCGGAGGAACGCCTCCCATGTTCGACACAGTTCTGGTCGCCAACCGCGGCGAGATCGCCCTCCGGGTGATCCGCACCCTGCGGCGGCTCGGCGTCCGCTCGGTCGCCGTGTTCAGCGACGCGGACGCCGACGCTCCGCACGTCCGCGAGGCGGATGTCGCGGTCCGACTCGGCCCGGCCGACCGCAGCGACAGCTCGGCGGCCGAGACCTACCTGCGGACCGACCAGATCCTCGCCGCCGCCCGCCGCACCGGCGCCCAGGCCGTCCACCCCGGCTACGGCTTCCTCGCCGAGAACGCCGGCTTCGCCCGCGCCTGCGCCGACGCGGGCCTCGTCTTCATCGGACCACCTCCCGGTGCGGTCGAGCTGATGGGCGACAAGATCAACGCCAAGGAGGCCGTCCGGGCCGCCGGCGTCCCGGTGGTCCCCGGCAGCCAGGCCACCGCGCCCACCGACGAGGAGCTCGTCGCCGCCGCCGACGAGATCGGCTACCCCGTGCTGCTCAAGCCGTCCGCCGGCGGCGGCGGCAAGGGCATGCGCCTCGTGCGGGACCGGGCCGACCTGCCCACCGAGATCGCCGCCGCCCGCCGCGTCGCCCGCACCGCCTTCGGCGACGACACCCTGCTGCTGGAGCGCTGGGTCGACCGGCCGCGCCACATCGAGGTGCAGGTGCTGGCCGACGCCCGCGGCACCACCGTCCACCTCGGCGAGCGCGAGTGCAGTCTGCAGCGCCGCCACCAGAAGCTGATCGAAGAGGCTCCCTCCGTTCTCCTCAATGCCGAGACCCGCGCCGCGATGGGCGCCGCGGCCGTCCGCGCCGCGGAGTCCTGCGGCTACACCGGGGCCGGCACCGTGGAGTTCATCGTCCCCGGCATCGACCCGGACGCCCCCGCCACCGCCGACGACGGGGTGAGGGACTTCTTCTTCATGGAGATGAACACCCGTCTCCAGGTGGAACACCCCGTCACCGAACTCGCCGTCGCCGTCGGCCCCGACTCGACCCGGCTCGACCTGGTCGAGTGGCAGCTGCGCGTCGCCGCCGGTGAACCGCTCTCCTTCACCCAGTCCGACATCTCCTTCCTGGGCCACGCCATCGAGGCCCGCATCTGCGCCGAGGACCCGGAACGGGACTTCCTGCCCACCGGCGGCCGCATCCTCACCCTGGACGAGCCCCGGGGCGAGGGCATCCGCGTCGACTCCGGAGTCGCCCCCGGAACCGTCGTCACCAGCGCCTACGACCCCATGCTCGCCAAGGTCATCGCGTACGGGCCCGACCGCCCGACCGCGCTGCGCCGGCTCCGCGCCGCGCTGGCCGACACCCGCATCCTGGGTGTCACCACCAACACCGGGTTCCTGCGCCGGCTCCTCGCACACCCCGAGGTCGTCGCCGGCCGACTGGACACCGGTCTGGTGGAGCAGACCGCCCAGCAGCAGCCGGCCCTGCTCACCGCGCCGTACTCCCCCGTCAACGCGAGCGCCCCGGCCGAGGCCGCGACGCCCGCCCACCCCGGGAACGGGACCGACGCCGCAGCGGCCGAACCGCCGTCGCCCGCCCACCTCCTCTACTACGCGGCCGCGCTGGCACGGCACCTGGAACTCACCCCGACCGCCACCACCGGCGGCTGGACCGACCCGTTCTCCCTTCCCTCCGGCTGGCGCCTGAGCGGCACCCCCGCCTGGACCACCCACCGGCTCCGTACCCCCGGCCAGGATCCGGTCTCGCTGCGCATCCGTTCGATCACTGCGAGCAACGTAGCCGATGTCACTGACAATTCCGCCGGGCTCACCCGCGAGGTGGAGCTCCGGCTCGGCGACGGCCCGGTACACCGGGCCCGCGCGACCCTGGTCGGCGACCGGCTGCACCTGACCGTCGACGGCCTGCAGACCACGTTCTCGCTGGCCACCGACGCCACCCCCGGCCTCGCCGCCGGACCGGTGACCTGGCTCGGCATCGAGGGCGACGCCTGGCCGCTGCACGCCTACGACCCGGTCGTCGAGAGCGCCGCCGGGGCCGGCGCCCACCACGGCGCCCTGACCGCCCCGATGCCCGGCACCGTCACCGTCGTCAAGACCACGGCGGGCGAGACGGTCCGCAAGGGCCAGCCCCTGCTCGTGCTGGAGGCCATGAAGATGGAACACGTGATCGCCGCACCGCACGACGGCGTGGTGGCGGAACTGCGGGCCACCGCCGGCGCCACCGTCGCCATGGAGGACCTGCTGGTCGTGGTCACCCCGGTCGAGGAGGCCCCGACCGGGGGACCCGCGGCCGGAGCGGCCGCCGCCCCCGCCGAGCCCGCGGAGGTGCGGTCATGACCACCCCCGCCCCCGCCCACGAGCCCGACGCCCTCGACCTGGGCCTGCCCGACCCCGCCCGCGCCCCCGGCCTGCCCGAGGAGGTCCGGATCCACGAGGTCGGTCCGCGCGACGGCCTGCAGAACGAGAGCGCCCTGGTGCCGGTCGAGGTCAAGGCCGAGTTCATCGCCCGGCTCGCCGCTGCCGGCCTGCGCACCGTCGAGGCCACCAGCTTCGTGCACCCGAAGTGGGTGCCGCAGCTGGCCGACGCCGAGGAGCTGATGCCCAGGCTCGCCGACCTGCCGGAGCGCCACCCCGGCCTGCGGCTGCCGGTCCTGGTGCCCAACGAGCGCGGCCTGGACCGCGCGCTCGCCCACCGCGCCGGCGACATCGCGGTGTTCGCCAGCGCCACCGAGACCTTCGCCCGCCGCAACCTCAACCGCTCGGCGGACGAGGCCATGGCGATGTTCCGCCCGGTCGTGACGCGGGCCACCGAGGCCGGGGTCGCGGTCCGCGGCTACCTCTCGATGTGCTTCGGCGACCCGTGGGAGGGGCCCGTCCCGGTCCCGCAGGTGGTGCGCTACGGCGTGCAGCTGCTGGAGATGGGCTGCTCGGAGCTGAGCCTCGGCGACACCATCGGCGTGGCCACCCCGGGCCAGGTGAGCGCCCTGCTGACCGGCTTCGCCCGGGCCGGGGCCCCGGCCGACCGGCTCGCCGTGCACTTCCACGACACCTACGGCCAGGCGCTCAGCAACACCCTGGCGGCGCTGCGCGAGGGCGTCACCACGGTGGACGCCTCGGCGGGCGGCCTGGGCGGCTGCCCGTACGCGAAGAGCGCCACCGGCAACCTGGCCACCGAGGACCTGGTCTGGATGCTGCACGGGCTCGGCATCCGGACCGGCGTGGACCTGCGCGCCCTGGTCGCGACCAGCGGCTGGATGGCCGAGCGCCTCGGCCGCCCCAGCCCCTCCCGCACCGTCCAGGCGCTGCTCGGCGCCGCCCGGGGCTGACCGCCCCGCCCCCGATCCGGCGCCGGCCGCGCCCCGTACGGTCCGGCCGGCGCCACGCACCACGCCCGTCCCGCACCGCTCATCCCTCAATCACACCGTGCGACCGTCGGACCATCAGACGGACGCCCGGTCGTCCCGTTCACGCCCGCGGCCGACCCGGCCGGGCATCAGGAGGATCATCACCATGCTCGACCACCGGATCAGCAGCGAGTACGAGGAACTCCGGCGCACCGTCGCCGAGTTCGCCCAGGACGTGGTGGCACCGAAGATCGGCGAGCTCTACGAGCGGGAGGAGTTCCCCTACGAGATCGTCCGCGAGATGGGGAGGATGGGGCTCTTCGGCCTGCCCTTCTCGGAGGAGTACGGCGGCATGGGCGGCGACTACTTCGCCCTCGGCCTCGTCCTGGAGGAGCTCGCCCGCGTCGACTCCTCGGTCGCGATCACGCTGGAGGCCGCCGTCTCGCTCGGCGCGATGCCGATCTACCGCTTCGGCACGGAGGCGCAGAAGCGCGAGTGGCTGCCCCGGCTGACCTCCGGCGAACTCCTCGGCGCCTTCGGCCTCACCGAGCCCGAGGGCGGCTCGGACGCCGGGGCCACCCGCACCACCGCGCGGTACGACGAGACCACCGACGAGTGGGTCATCAACGGCACCAAGTGCTTCATCACCAACTCCGGCACCGACATCACCGGTCTGGTCACCGTCACCGCACTCACCGAACCGATCGCTCGTTCGAGTGAAGAAGGCGAATTCCGCTCGCCCACGCGGGAGATCTCCTCCATCATCGTGCCCACCGGGACCCCCGGGTTCCAGGTCTCGAAGAAGTACTCGAAGGTCGGGTGGAACGCATCCGACACCCGCGAACTGTCCTTTACCGACTGCCGCGTTCCCGCGGCCAACCTGCTGGGCGAGCGTGGCCGAGGCTACGCCCAGTTCCTGCGGATCCTCGACGAGGGCCGCATCGCGATCGCGGCCCTGGCCACCGGCCTGGCCCAGGGCTGCGTCGACGAGTCCGTGAAGTACGCCGGCGAGCGCCGGGCCTTTGGCCGGCCGATCGGCGCCAACCAGGCCATCCAGTTCAAGCTTGCCGACATGGAGCTGCGCGCCCACACCTCCCGCCTGGCCTGGCGGGACGCCGCCTCCCGGATGCTGCACGGTGAACCGTTCAAGAAGGAGGCCGCGATCGCGAAGCTGTACTCGTCCGAGGCCGCCGTCGACAACGCCCGCGAGGCGACCCAGATCCACGGCGGGTACGGCTTCATGAACGAATTCCCGGTCGCCCGATTCTGGCGCGACAGCAAGATCCTGGAAATCGGGGAGGGCACGTCCGAGGTCCAGCGCATGCTCATCGCCCGGGAGCTCGGCGTCACCTCGTGACCGCACGCTGGTGACCGGCGCGGTCGCGACGGCACCTTCGTGACCGTCACGTCGCCGTCGCGGTCGTGACCGTCACGCTCGTGGTCGCTGCGGTCACGTCCTGAGCCGAGCCCTCCGGGTCAACGCCCCGCTCCGCAACCGGTGTTGCGGAGCGGGCCACGGCGGAGGAGGCAACAGGAGGAGACGCCCGGAACAACCCTCGGGCGAACCCTCAGGGGATCACGATCACCGGGCGGTTGGCCCGCCGCGCCAGCCGTCCGGAGACCGAGCCGAAGATCTTGCCGAGCAGGCCGTGCGTCGTGCCGACGACGATCGCGTCGGCGGCGTACTCGCGGCCGACCTCCTCGATCTCGTGGCAGATGTCGCCACCGCGCTCGATCAGGATCCACGGCACCCCGGTGAGGAAGTCCGCGCAGGCGAGTTCCAGGCCGAGGACCTCGGTCCGGTGGTCGGGGAGGTCGACGAAGACGGGAGGTTCACAGCCTGCCCAGACCGTGGCGGGCAGACGGTTGGCGACGTGCACGATCACCAGGCCGCACTGCGAACGGCGCGCCATCCCGACCGCGTAGGCGAGAGCGCGCTCGCTCGACAGCGAGCCGTCGAACCCGACCACCACACCGTGCTGGAACGTCGGGTCGAGAGATGGCGCGGGAGCGTCCTGCGCCGAGGGCTCGGTGCGCCCGCCGAACGCGTCGGCCGCGCCGGAGGCCGCCTCGGGACGCTCCGCGCCCGGGCCCAGGCGGCCCGTCACCGGAGACCCCGCAGGGTCGGCCGGGGGCTCGCCACGCCGCTGGCGGGGCCCTGAGCGGTCACGGCGGGCGAGGTTGCCACGGCGGGCGAGGCCGCGCAGAGCGCGTCCGAGGCCCTGGACGCCGTCTCCCCCGGTCGCGGCGCCCGCGCTGCGGGGCGTGTCCGGTTCAACCGGTCGGGGAGGCTCAAAACCAGCCATGGCTCACGGCTCTTCGATGGAGAGGGGCCGACAGGAGAGGACGACGCTGCCCGGGCAGCAGACCCGCCCACGGGATGACGTCGGTCTGCACCGCGCAGCACCGTATGTGACCTGTTCCTTTCAGAGTACGACGGGCACGGGGCCCAGCCCAGCGGCGAAGCCCCGGAGCGACGTTGTTCCCGCGAAAGAGGGATGCGCCCGCCGCGGCAGTGCGCCCTGCCCGCAGGCCATCGCGCCCCCTCCGGAAAGGAGGTTCCCTGGAGCTTGACTGAGCGGACCGGGCGACGCAACAGGCCCGCGGGACACCGTGACCGGACTGTCATTGATCGGCGACGATCCGTTGCGACACGTCGCGAACCGTTACGCCCCACCAGTCCCGCCCGCCCCACGGGCCTGCCCGTACACCACCCGCACCCGGCCCCGCGCGGGATCGGTACGTCAGGTGCCGGAGCCCGATTCAGCCACTTCGTACGGCTTCGCGACGCGCTCTGGCATTTGCCACGTGCATAGGCGCGGGCGCTGGCACCATGCTCGACATGCCCCTGCTCCTGTTCGACCTCGACAACACGCTGCTCCCCCGGGACGCCGCTTTCCGGGCCTGGGCGCAGGACTTCCTGTCCGAACACGGCCTGCCGCCCGGCGACCTCGACTGGTTCGTCACCCTCGACGGCGGCGGCTACGTACCGCGCAGCACCGTACTGTCCGCGGTCCGGCGCCGCTACGGCCTGGACGTCTCCGCCGACTTCCTGCTCGCCCACTACCGACGCGGCATCAACTCCCACATCCACTGCCCACCCCGGCACGTCGAGGCGTTGCGGGCGGCGCGGGCGGCCGGGTGGACGCTGGGGATCGTCAGCAACGGCGGTACCCGGCCGCAGTTGGAGAAGATCCGGCGGACGGGGCTGGGGCCGCTGGTCGACGGCTGGGTCATCTCCGAGGAGGCCGACTGCGTCAAGCCGGATCCGCTGATCTTCGAGATTGCCGCCCAGCGCTGCGGCATCGCGCCCACCGGGGACTGGGCCGCGCACACCTGGATGGTCGGGGACCACGCGCCCGCCGACATCGCCGGGGCCGACCTGACCGGACTGCGCAGCGTCTGGCTGCACCACGGCCGGCCGTGGGCGGAGATCGGCTACCGGCCGACGCTGAAGGCGGCCGGGCTGCCGGAGGCCGTCGGCCAGGTGCTCGCCGCCCGCAACGCGCCCTCGCCCCGGCCGGGGACTCTCGCCGGCGGGTCGGCCCGGCGGAGGGCTGCCGGGGTGCCGGCGCGGGCGGCGGCGCCGCTCGGCGCACGGTCCGGCGCGCGCCCCACAGCGGCCGCCCCGGAGGGCCTCGGTGCGCCCGTTCCCGCGAACGCCGGGGCGGGCGGCGCGTCGAGTGCCGGAGCCGCGTCCGGTGTCCGAAACCGATCCGGCGGGTTTGCCGTGATCGCCGATGCCCGCTCCGGCGCCGGAGCGGTCTCCGGGGCACCGGCGAGCGCCTCACCGGACACGGGCGCGGACGACCGCGGGGCCGCCCCGGTCGTACCTCCGACGCCCCTCCGTACGGCGGCCGACGGGGTCGCGCCCGCTCGGACCGCCTTCGCCGCGAAGCCCGCCGCGGCCGCCGTCCTCACAGCGGCCTCGGCAGCGGTCGCAGCGGTCGCCCGGTAGCGTCCCGGCGGCACGGCGCCCCTGCGACGGCCGGGTGCCGGCCGGGCGCCCGGCCCGTCAGCCCTCCGCCGACGTGCGGCTCCACCAGCAGGTTCGGGCCTGCTCGACGAACCCGAGCTTGCGGTAGAGCGGTTCGCCGAGCGAGGTGGCGACCAGGGTGGCCGGGCGGTCCGGGTGTGCGTGGACCAGGGCGGTCTGCACGACGGCCCTGGCCACCCCGCGGCCCCGCCAGTCGGGCAGGGTGGCGACCCAGTACACGCCGGTGGCCCGTCCGTCGTCGTAGGTGAGGCAGGTGCCCGCCGGGGCGCCGTCGACGCGGCCGAGCCACGCCCGCCACCCGGGTTCGCCCAGCAGCTGCTCGGGGAGCGCGTCGCCGCGGACCCACGGCTGGCGGGCGGGCAGCGGGAAGCCCTCCACGATCGCCCGTTCGACCAGCGCGAAGCTGTCCCTGTCCGGCGCCTCATCGACCGTCAGGGTTCCGCCCCCGTGCGCCTCGTGGACCGCGGGCAGGGCGGTCGTCACGCCTTCGACCGGGCCCGGGTCCCGGACCATCACCGGCATGATCGGCATCCGGGTGGCCCCGAAGCGGGAGAGGTCGAGCCCGCCGTACGGGTCCTCCAGGGTGAAGCGTATGGTCGCCCAGTCGTCCAGCAGGTCCGCCAATTCCTTTTCCACCGAACCTGGTTCGGTGTAGGGACGGGTCACCACGACGCGGTGCGCATCGTCCGGGGTACGGGCGCAGCGGACCGCCGTCAGGCCCGGGAGGACACGGGTTCGCCAGCCGTGCACGCGGGCTTGGGCGAGCCAGAAGGCGGCAGCGTTGTCGTTGGCCCGTTCGAGCCGGCTGTTGGTGTTCACGGCAGGACCGTAACCCGGCAGTCCGGATAACGGTTCTCCCGCATCAGGCTTGGCCGGATGAAGCCTGGGAGGCGCACGACTCATGCCCGTGCGCCCTCTTGTGCACCGCCGATTTTCGGTCAATTTCGCGCCGATCCCTCCCGCTTGGGCAAATCCGCAGTCCAGACCCGCCGATCGGGCGCACGGGGGCCGGACGCCCCAGGAGCGGCCCTGCGACAACCAGCCACCGTTGCCTCGGCCCTCTTCCCAGAAAGGTCGACGGGTGCCACGCTTCGTGATCGAATGCATCACGCCAAATTGCCATGTCGACATAGCGTCGGATGGTGAACTTGTCACAACGGTGATGGTCCACCCGATAGATTTCGATCTTGGCTAGCGGTGCCGCACCACCCACACCACACCACCGAGGGGGCTTGAGCGCCTTGAGCAGGGTGAGCAGGAGCGACGCGGGTCCTGACAGCGGCCAGGCGGTGGCCGGCACCACAGGTCGGTCCGCGAGAAGCACTGGCACCTCCGCGATCGCCGCCACCACCCGCACCTCCGGCGGCTCGGGCGGCTCGGGCGCTGCCCCGCATCCCTCGTACCCCGCAGCGCACTCCGCCGTCGGCGGCCCGGGCGCGGCCCCCGCCGTCGAGCACGGCGCGGCGGCCCCGTACGGAGGCCAACCAGGCAGCGGGCAGTACGTCAGTGGGCAGCACGCCGGTGGACACGCCACCGGACACCCCGTCAGCCGAGGCCTCGTCGGCCACGCCCCGGCCTACGGCGGCGAGTACCCCGGATATCCCGGCCATCCCGCCCACTCCGGCTACGCCGGCCACCCCGCCTACCCCGGCGGCGCGCCGGGCCTGAACAGCGCCTCCGGAGCCGTCGGCGGCCCGCCCGGCGGCCTCGCGCTCGGCAGCGCCCCCGGCCACGGCCCGCTGGGCCACGGTGGCGGCCCCGGTGCGAACGGCTCCCCGGCCTCGGTGACGGCCGCCGCCCCGCGCAAGCTGTCGGGCCGGCGCCGCCGGGAGACCGTCGCGGTGCTGATCTTCGGCGGTGCCCCGATCTTCGAGAGCTCCATCCCGCTGTCGGTCTTCGGCGTGGATCGCCAGGACGCCGGGGTGCCCCGATACCGCCTGCTGGTCTGCGCCGGCGAGGAGGGCCCGCTGGCCACCACCGGCGGCCTGACCCTCTCCGCCCCGTACGGCCTGGAGGCCCTCGCCCGGGCCGGCACGATCGTCGTACCGGCCTGGCGGTCGATCTCGCAGCCCCCGCCGGTCGAGGCCATCACCGCCCTGCGCAAGGCCCACCACGAGGGCGCGCGGATCATCGGCCTCTGCACCGGCGCCTTCGTCCTGGCCGCCGCCGGCCTGCTCGACGGCCGCCCGGCGACCACCCACTGGATGTACGCGCCGACGCTGGCCAAGCGCTACCCGCGGGTGCACGTCGACCCGCGCGAGCTGTTCGTCGACGACGGCGACGTGCTCACCTCGGCCGGCACCGCCGCCGGCATCGACCTGTGCCTGCACGTGGTGCGCAGCGACCACGGCGCCGAGGCGGCCAACGCGCTGGCCCGCCGTCTGGTGGTGCCCAGCCGCCGCGGCGGCGGAGGACAGGCCCAGTACATCGATCAGTCTTTACCGGAGGAGATCGGCAACGACCCGTTGGCCGAGGTGGTCACCTGGGCGCTGGAGAACCTCAACCAGCAGTTCGACGTCGAGGTGCTGGCGGCTCGCGCGTACATGAGCCGGCGCACCTTCGACCGGCGGTTCCGCACGCTCACCGGCAGTGCGCCGCTGCAGTGGCTGATCACCCAGCGGGTGCTCCAGGCGCAGCGGCTGCTGGAGACCTCGGAGCTGTCGGTGGACGACGTCGCGCGCCGGTGCGGGTTCCGTTCGCCGGTGGCGCTGCGCGGGCACTTCCGCCGTCAGCTCGGGGTCTCCCCGGCCGCGTACCGGACCAGCTACCGGGCGCGCCGCCCCGGGCAGCAGCAGCCCACGGCGACCGGTGCGCACGGCGGCGACCTGCGGCTGCCCGGCGCGCTGTCGCACGCGGCGGCCGGCGCAGCGCCGGGCGGTCCGCTGTTCGGCGGGGCGCCCGGCGGTCAGTCGGCGCAGCCGTTCCCGGCCGGGCCGGGGGCTCCGCTGCCGGTCGGTCCGCACGGGCAGCCGTTGCACGGTCAGCCGGTCGGCCACGGCCAGCCGGGCGGGTTCGGTCCGGGACAGGCCGGGACGCCGGCCGCCCAGGCCTTCCACGCCCGCGCCGGTCAGCCGTACCCGCACCAGCAGGCCGCGCAGCAGGCGCACCCCGGGCAGCAGGGTGCGACAGGGCGCGGTCCGATGCGGCCGCCGCTGGTGCCGCCGCAGGCCGGGCCGGGTGCGGGGGCGGGACGTCCGCCGCGCACCGCCGAGCACGCGGCGGCCGAGGACGGTCTGCCCCAGCCGGGGGCGCGCGGTCAGGGCCAGGGGCACCGGAGCGCGGTCGAGCGGCCCGCGGACGAGCCGGGTGCGACCGGGCGCGGTCACGGCGCGGCCACCGGACGGACGCCGGCACCCGCCGGGCAGCCGACGCCGGGGGCGGGGGCGGCCGAGCTCCGCGGTCGGCAGGCGCGGGCGCCGCAGGTCCGTGCCCAGGGCGCTCGGCCCGCGGGCGACGGCACCCGGGCGGCGCGCGAGGCCCGTCCCGGCCGGGACGGACACCCGGTCCGCACCGGCCGGGAGGACGAGCACGCGGACGGCCGCGGCACGCACGACGGGGCGGAGGAGCACCAGGCCGAAGCCACCGCCGCGGCACCCCGCTCGGCTCCACCGGTCCCCGCGGCACGTGATCGCGCCGTAGGGTGAGTTGTGTGAATGACCGTTTGGTATGGATCGACTGTGAAATGACCGGCCTCGACCTCGACCGGGACGCCCTGGTCGAGGTCGCGGTGCTGGTGACGGACTCCGAGCTGAACATCCTCGGCGAGGGTGTGGACGTCATCATCAGGCCGCCGGCGGAGGCCGTGGCGAACATGCCCGAGGTGGTGCGCGCGATGCACACCGCCTCCGGCCTGCTGGAGGAGCTGGAGCAGGGAGTGACCCTGGCCGAGGCCGAGGAGCGGGTGCTCGCGTACGTGCGCGAGCACGTGCCGGAGGCCGGGAAGACGCCGCTGTGCGGCAACTCGGTGGCCACCGACCGCGGCTTCCTGGCCCGGGACATGCCGGCCCTGGAGAAGCACCTGCACTACCGGATCGTGGACGTCTCCTCGATCAAGGAGCTGGCCCGCCGCTGGTACCCGAAGGCGTACTACAACAGCCCGCCGAAGGGCGGTAACCACCGGGCGCTCGCCGACATCCGGGAGAGCATCGACGAACTGCGGTACTACCGCGAGGCCGTGTTCGTCCCGCAGCCCGGTCCGGACGCTGACACCGCGCGTGCCATCGCCGGGAAGTACCAGGCCCCCACCGGCTGATCCCGAGAGCAGCGGACGCCCGGCGGGCACCCGCTGCGGGTCCGCGGGGGTGCCCGTGTCCGGGGGAACGAAACCCTGGCGCGAGCACCCTCTCGGATCCTGTAGAGTTCTTCCTGTCGGAACGGGAACGCGAGAGCGGGAACGGACCGGACAGATGGTGGGTGTAGCTCAGTTGGTAGAGCACCTGGTTGTGGTCCAGGTGGCCGCGGGTTCGAGTCCCGTCACTCACCCCAGAGCCCGAGGGGCCGATCTCTTCAAGAGGTCGGCCCCTCGGGCGTTTTCGCGTTCCCCCTGTTTCGCGTTCCTTCAACTGCGCCCGGTGGCCCGGCTTTTCCGTTCGGCCCCTGCCGCCGGAAGCTACCGGCTAGTAACATCGTCGCCATGACCACACCTACGATCGGCCAGATGCTCGACGCCACCGTGCCGATGGCACACACCCTCAAGCTCGAGTACCTGGAGACCACCCCGGAGCGCGCCGTGCTCCGGCTGCCCGACCAGCCCGCGTACCACAACCACGTCGGCGGCCCGCACGCCGGCGCGATGTTCACGCTCGCCGAGTCCGCCAGCGGCTGCATCGTGCTCGCCGCCTTCGGCGACCAGCTGTCCCGGGCCGTGCCGCTGGCTGTGAACGCCGAGATCGCGTACAAGAAGCTCGCCATGGGCGAGGTCACCGCGACCGCCGTGCTCGGGCGCCCGGCCGCCGACGTCGTCGCCGAGCTGGACGCCGGCGGCCGACCGGAGTTCCCGGTCACCGTCGAGATCACCCGCGCCGACGGCGCCGTCACCGGTGTGATGACGGTCACCTGGACCCTGCGTCCCAACTCCTGACCGCCGCGCGGTCGGTGGCCCCGGGAACGCCGCCCCGGGGCCGCTCGCACGATGACTGTCCGTGACGGCTGGGCGTGACCTCACCGCCCGTCCGCTCGTTCTCAACTCACGTGCGAGCCAATCACGCGACCAAGCCCCAGGAACCCGTCCCCCGCGGCGTCGCCGAAGACCGGCGCGGCATCGCCCGCCGGCTGCCCCGCCCCCGCGCCGTCGCGGCCGCCGGCGCCCTGCTCGCACAGCTCTGGGGCCTCGGCGCAGCCGGCGCGTACGCGGCCTCCGCCGACCCACCGCGGGAACCTGCCCGACCCGCCGCGCACCACGCCCCGTACGGCGCACCGGCGCCCGCCGGGCCGACACTCGATGCACCGGCGCTCGACGGACCAGCGCTCGACGGCCAGTCAGCCGAACACCCCGTCGGGCCGGGGCCGTCGACGGGCGGGGCGCCGCGCCGCTCCCCCGGGCTCGCCGGGGAAGTCTCCGGCGGCGGCACCGTCGAAGGGGCCCCCGGGACGGTCGGCGACACCCTGCAGGAGCAGATCCGGGCCGGTGGCCTGCCCCTGCCCGGCCAGCAGGCCGCTGTGCCCGACGCCTTCGCGCTCGCCTCCGGCCTGCTCGACACCGTCCCCGCCCAGGCCCGGCCCGCCGAGGCCCGCGCCTCCCGCGAAGGCGAGCCCACCGGACTGCCCTCCGCCGACCGGCCGCAGCCCGGCACCACCCGCTCCACCGTTCCGCGGCAGCGCGAGGCCTCGGAGGCTCCGCCGGCCCCGGAGACGTCCGAGGCCGACACCCCTGCCGGGACCTCCGCCGACCCCGAACGCGCGCCGGCCCCCGCAGGCCCTGCCACGGCGGTCGCCGTGCCGGGCGCCGGCGGGACGCCGGAGACGCTCGTCGTCGCCGACACCGCCACGGTGACCGCCGTGGCCGACGGCTCCGCCACCGCGACCGCCGTCCTCGCCCCCATCGCCGCCGGGCTGCTGCTCACCGGGGCGGCCATGTGCAAGCACCGCGGGCTGCCGCGCGGGCACTGAACAGGCGGGCACTGAACGGGCGGCCGCGAGCAACTCGGTCGCCTGCCAATGACTTTACGGCCGTCAGGGAGCGCGATGTCGCCCGCGAACCGGCCGTGCCGGCACCGTTCCGCCGATGGTGGGCCTTCTCTCGGGGTGCCTGCGGAAACAGCGACCGGCGTCCGTCAGTGGAAGACGCCCGGCGGCGGTTCCGGGGACGGCGCGGCCGTGGCGTCCGTCGCCGGGGTGGCTCCGGCGGCGAAGTCGCCGAGGGTCCGGCCGTGTTCGACGCGGGCGTGGGCGGAGTCGGAGGCGGCGCGACGGGTGAGGTCGGCGGCCGGGAGGGGGGTGTGGGCGGCGGCGAGTACGAGGTTGCCGAAGCGCTTGCCACGCAGGACGGCCGGGTCGGCGATCAGACAGAGCTCGGGGAAGACCGCGCCGAGGGTGGCGACCTGGGAGCGGGCGAAGGGGAGGGCGCCGCCGTCGGCGATATTCGCGGTGTACCAACCACCGGGGGCGAGGGCGCGGGCGGCGAGCGAGGTGAATTCGACGGTGGTGCAGTGGGCCGGGGTGCGGGCGCCGGAGAAGACGTCGGTGATGACCAGGTCGACGCTGCCCTCGGGGGTGCGCTCCAGCACGCTGCGGGCATCCCCGCCGCGCACCTTGATCTGCCAGCCGCGCTCCAACGGCAGTTCGGCGCGGACGAGTTCGGTGAGCGCGGTGTCGATCTCGGCGACCTGCTGGCGGGAGCGCGGCCGGGTGGCGGCGACGTAACGGGCCAGGGTGAGGGCCCCGCCGCCCAGGTGCAGGACGGTCAGCGGGCGGCCGGGCGGGGCGACCAGGTCGATCAGGTGGCCGAGCCGGCGCTGGTACTCGAAGCCGAGGTGGGTGGGGTCGGCGAGGTCGACCAGGGACTGCGGGGCGCCGTCGATCAGCAGCGACCAGGCGGCCGGTCGGTCTCGGTCGGGCCGCAGTTCGGCCAGGCCGGAGCCGACGGGACGGGTCAGCGGCCCCTGGGCGTGGGTGCGCCCGCCCACGCCGGTGGTGACCGCCGTCTCGCTGCCGCGCGCGGCTCTGCTGCTTCGTCCCATGAGGGCCATTATCGCCGCAGGCGCGGGAGGAGCTGCCGCCGCAGGCGCGGGAGGAGCTGCCGCCGCAGGCGCGGGAGGAGCTGCCGCCGCAGGCGCGGGAGGAGCTGCCGCCGCAGACATGGGGGACCTGTCTCGGCCGGCGCGGGGCACCAGTCGCCACCACGGCGATACACCCCCGCTCAGGGGCGCGCCGCGGGGACCCGGCCGGCGGGGCGAGCGGTGCTCGCGGGCCCGGCGGGATCCGCGCGGCACACCCGCTAGAACGGGCCGAGGCCGCCTGCGGTGAGCGTGCAGGCGGCCTCGCAGAGGGCGGAGCGGAGTACCCAGGCGTCGGTGGGGCGGGCGGTGCAGCCCGAGCCGGCGGGTGGGATCACCCAGCGCGGGTCGGTGGCGGCGGGGACGAGCGCGCCGGCCGTACAGGAGCTTCCCGGCAGGTGCCAGGTCTCCCAGGCGCCGGCCGGGACGAGGAAGGAGAGGGTGCTGCCGTTGCGGCTCTGCAGCACGGCCCCGCAGGCGCGGCGCAGTCTCAGGATGTCGACGGCCTCCAGGCCGTGCCGGAGGGCGACCGTCACGGTGTCGCAGGCGGTGACGAGGGTGACCTCGTCGGGGACAGCGCGCTCGCGCCGGGGGCCGCCGCAGGAGGCGCGGCCGCCCTCGACCGGGCCCCGGCCGGGGATCCGGTCGTCGGCGGGGTCGGGCAGCAGGGCGGGGGCTGCGCCGGCGAGCACGCCCCCCGCGACGGGTCGGTGCTGCGGCAGTCCGGTGGCCATCATGGGCCCTCCTGTACCTCGTCGGATCCGGAAGCACAGCCGCCCGGAGGGGCCACCGGGCTGGGACGGGCCGGGGCGACGGCCTGGGCTTCCACGTATCAGGACAACGCGGAGGATGCACCTGAGGCCACGGGGCGCCTTACAGCAAGGCATGGCATTTCATGGCAGATATCCCGCAACATCGCCTGTTTTGCCCGGGATTGTCAGCATATCTCCCGCCAACCCAATGTGGCCGGTCGGTGACTCCTAGTACTCTCGGCGCCATGGCAGCCACCCCACCGGCCGAGCCGAACCGACCGTTCCCCAACACCGTGATGCGCGCGCTGCGCGGCGACCGCTCGCCGGGCGAGTTCGCCATGGTGGTACGCCGGGCCGCGCGCGAGATCGGCGAGCACGTCTCCTGCGACGCACGCTACGTCGGACGGGTCGAGTCCGGTGAGATCCGCTGCCCCAACTACGCCTACGAACGGGTCTTCCGGCACATGTGGCCGGGCCACACGCTCGAAGACCTCGGCTTCGCCCCCCGGGCCGCCGTCCGCCGCCGCTCGGCGGACGGCGGCGGACGGACCGAACCGCCTCCGCTCCACCCGCCGCTCCCGCCCCTGCCCGCCCCGCGCTCACCACTTTCCACTCAACTCCCGTACGCTGCCTCGCCGTACGCGGATCCAACCGCTCCGTACGGCCCCCCGTGGCCGAGCCCTGGCGCGGTGCCCCGGGGGCTCGATGGATCGCCCTATCTCGACGAGGAGAACGACGACGTGCGTCGCCGTACGTTCCTGGCCGGCGGCACCACCGCGCTGGCCTCCGTGATCGGCATCGACCGGTCGGCCGTGGCCGCCGGTCGACAGGCCGGTGCCGACGGTGCCTCCGGTGTGCTCACCGGCCAAGGCGCCCTTCCCGGTGCGGAGTTCGCCGCACCGTCGCTGCTCTCGACCGACCCCCTGGTGCCCGGCCGGCCCGGGCCGGTGCCGCCGCTGCGGCGGGTCGGCGCCGCCGAGGTGTTCGGTGTCGAACAGGCCGTCCGAGACATCCGGCTGGCCGACGACGCGCACGGCGCCGACGCCCTGTACGAGCTCGCCGGGCAGTCGCTGCGCAATGCGTACGTGCTGCTCAACGAGGGCGAGTACAGCGCCGAGACGGAACGCCGACTGCAGGCCGGAGCCGGCGAACTCGCCATCTCGGTGGGCTGGTTGGCGCACGACTCGAACCGGCTCGCGGACGCCCGCTCGCTCTACGCCGAAGCGCTGGCCACCGCCAGGATGGCCGGGGACTCCGCGCTGGAGGCGCACGTCTTCTGCAACAGTGCCTTCCTCGCCCGGGACGCCGGCCGCCCCCGCGAGGCGCTGCGCGCCGCCCAGGCCGGGCAGGTCGCCGCCCGGGAGCTGGGCTCCGACCGGCTGCTCGCCCTGCTGGCCATGCGTGAGGCCGGCGCCTGGGCCGTGCTGCAGGACCGCACCTCCTGCGAACGCGCGCTCGGCCGGGCGTACGCGCTGTTCGACCACGGCCCCTCCGAGGCCGATCCGGAGTGGATGTCCTTCTTCGGCGAGGCCGAGATCGCGGGCCTCCAGTCGCAGTGCTGGTCCGCGCTCGGCGACTGGGACCGTGCCAGCGAGCAGGCCGGGCTGGCCATAAGGCTGCAGAAGCCGCAATTCGTCCGCAACCGGGTGCTGTACACCGCCGAGTTGGCCCACGACCGGCTCGGCCGGGGGGACGTGGCCGGCGCGGCCCACCACGGCTCGTCCGCTGTCGCGCTGTTCGCCGACGTCCGCTCGGCCCGGATCCGGAGCATGCTGGCGGACACCGCCGGTCGGCTGCGCCCGCACGCTGCGGTGCCCGAGGTGCGCCGGTTCCTGGCCGAGTACGACCGGGCGGCCGCCGCCTAGGCCAGAGGCCGCCGCCCGGGGACGCCGCGGGCGTCCGTGCCCGGCGTTCAGTGCCCGCGCCGGGAGCCGGCGCAGGACGGCGGCCCGGCGCTCAGTGCCCTGCGTTCAGTGCCCGGCGTTCAGCCCGTCCAGGTGGGAGAGGTCGTTCCAGATCTCCACGGCCGGGGCGCCGTACTCCCAGGACAGCACGCACAGCGCCGCCGTGCCGAGCTTGAACCGCTGGGCGAACTCGGGCGGCAGGCCCAGCCAGCGGGCGGCCAGGATGCGCAGCAGGTGGCCGTGCGCGAACAGGACGACGTCCTGGTCGGCGCAGTGCATCACGGTGGTGTCCGTTTCCGGGACGCCGTGCTCCTGGTTGAGGTCGGCGAGGAAGGCGTCCACCCGGGCCGCCACCTCGGACAGCTTCTCGCCGCCGGGCACGCCGTCCCGCCAGATCAGCCAGCCGGGGTGGTCGGTGGCCCGGATGTCCACGCCGGTGCGGCCCTCGTACAGGCCGTAGTCCCACTCCATCAGCTCCGGGCGATCCACCGCGCGATCGCCCAAGCCCGCCAGGGCGCAGGTCTCCTTCGCGCGGCCGAGCGGGCTGGTGTAGACGAGCGCGTCCGGCAGCCCGTTCCAGGGGGCCTTGGCGAGGCGGGCACCGAGGGCCCGGGCCATCGCGCGGCCCTCCTCGGTCAGCGGAATGTCGGTGCGGCCGGTGTGGCGGCCGGTGGCGGACCACTCGGTCTCGCCGTGGCGGACCAGCACGATTCGGGCGGGCATGGGGGGCTCCTCGCAACGGGGCGGCAACGGTCGGTCTCACCCTTGAGCACCGGGCTCCATGATCCCCCACCCGGGTTGCGGCCACGATCGCGGGCCGGTGCGGACGGCCGCGGGCACCGGTTCCGGCCACCCGCCGCGTCGCCCGGCGGCCGGTCCGCACCACGTTGTCGGACCCGGATGCGACACTGGGCCGCACCATGAACGTCTCGACGAACGTCCCGCCCGGCGGGTCCGCTGAGCCGCTCGCCCAGCGGCTCGCCGAGCTGCGCGGACCGGCCCCGCAGCGCAGCCTGAACGCCCGCTCCCTCGCCGCGCTCGCCGCCAATCCCGGCTGCCACCGCCGCGCGGTGCTCGACGCGGCCGGGATCGACAAATCGGCGCTGGCCGCCCGGCTCGGCCGCCCCGCCCCCTTCGGCCAGTCCCCCTTCGCGATCGCCCGCGGCGTGATCTTCGAGTCCCGGCTGAAGGCCGACGACTACGCCGCCCTGCTGGAGCCGCTGCGCCGCCACCTCGACGTCCCGACGGACGGCCATGCCCCGCTGGAGGTGCCGGACCTGCTGCAGCGCTCCGGCCCGGCCGTACGCGCCGAACGGACAGTCCAGGCGCTGGCCCGGGCCGCCGCCGACCCGGAGGCCTGGACACTGCTCGACCACCCGCTGCTGCGCCTGGACGTGGCCGGCAGCACCGCCTACCTGGAGCCGGACGCGCTCGTGGTGCACGGCGGTCGGTGCACGGTGGTCGAGATCAAGTCATTCCCGGTGGTCGACGGCAGCGCGGACCCGGCCAAGGTCGGCGCCGCCGCCCGCCAGGCCGCCGTGTACGTGCTGGCACTCCAGCAGGCCGCCGCCGCAGCGGCCGGGGTGCCCCCGAGCGACGACCCGTACACCGAGCAGCGGCTGCCCGGCAGCCCCCGGACGAGCGTGCTGCTGGTCTGCCCCAAGGACTTCGGCAACCGGCCGACCGCGGTCGCCGTCGACGTCCGCCGCGAGCTGGCCACCACCCGCCGCCAGCTGAGCCGGATGACCGGCATCGGCCGGCTGCTGGACGCGCTGCCGCCGGACGCGGACTTCGACCTGGCGTCCGACGAGGCGGGCGCGCCGACGCGGTCCACCGAGCGGCTGACCGCCTCGGTCGAGGCGGTGCCCGCCGCGTACAGCCCGGACTGCCTCTCCACCTGCGAGCTCGGCTTCCACTGCCGAGCCCGGGCCCGCTGCGGCGACCGGGTCGAGCAGCTCGGCCGGGGCGTGCGCGGCGAGCTGGGCAGCATCCGGACGGTCGCCGGCGCGCTGGCCGCAGCCTCCGGCACCGAGACCGGCGCTACGGACGACGCCGCCGAGCGCCTGGCCTACGCGGCCGCCCTCCGCGCGGAGGCCCTGGCCCTGGCTGGGGATCAACGCATGAACGAGCGCAGCGAGGCGGGCGCATGAGTCTGCTGACCACCCTGGCCCGGCTGGAGGCCGTCCGCAGCGGCCGGGCCGAGCCGCTGGCCACCGTCCGGCACCGGCACCTGTCCGACCGCCCGATGGTGCTGGTCCCGCTGACCGCGGCCGGCGAGGCCGGCGCGCCGCTGGCGGTGATGCTGGGCACCGACCGGGACGCGCCCCGGCTGCACCTGGTGCCGCAGCCGCTCAACCGCACCCTGCGGTTCGACTTCCTCGCCGCGCTGGCCGCCGACCTGCTGCCCTACCTGGAGTCCTTCGCCGACGACGTCGAGCAGGTCGAGGGTTCCGAGAAGGACCCGGAGACCGGCGAGAAGACCCAGGTGTTCCGCGAGCTGTGCGCGGACGCCCCGCAGCTGGTCGTGCCGAACGGCGCGGGGGTGCAGCACCTCGCCCTGATCGGCCGCTCGACCCGCTTCCGCCGCACCGCCGAGGACGCCGAGCCGGGCCCCTACCCGGCGCCGGTCCGGGTGCCGCTGCTGGGCCGCTGGCTGACCCATCTCACCGACCGCGCCCAAGTGCCGGGCTCCAGTCTGCTGCTGCCGATGACCGGCCTGCTGGCCCGGCACTGGGCCACCGGCCAGAGCCACCTGGAGGACCAGCACCTGGCGGCCCGGCTGGCTTGGCACCGCCCGCCAGCCGGTCTGACCGGTGCCGAGGCGGCCGAGCTGGCCGAGTCCGCGCGGGACGACCGGGGTCAGCTGCTGCACCCGCCGGCCGGACCGGCCACCGACCCCCGCTTCGACGAGGCCGTGCTCGCCCCGGCGATCACCCGCTACGACTCCGCCGTGGGCGCTCTGCAGCACAGCACCGAGCAGCGCGACGAGGCGGCCGCCGAGCGCGCCCGGGCGGCCGTGCGGGCCGCGGTCGGGCAGTTGGAGGAGGCGCTGACGGCCGTCCTGCTGCCCACCTGGCGGGACGTCTGGCAGGGCCTGGACCTGCTGCGCGAGCTGCCGCCGGCCGGCCACCTGGAGGAGCGCTGGACCGCCGACCGCTGGTCCTTCACCGGCCACCGGGACCGTCTGGCGGCCGGCGAGCCGCCGCAGCCCCGGCAGGACGACGCCGTCACCGCCGCCCGCAAGCTCGCCCAGCGCGAGCGCGAGCAGGCCCGGCTGGACGTCCAGGAGGCGCTGGACGACCCGCTGGCGATGGCCGAACACCGCCTCGCCGGTGAGGCGTTCAGCGGCGTGGTGACCGAGGTGGTGCCGGACTGGGACACCACCGGCCGCTCCCCCAAGCCCCGCCCGCTGGTCACTCTGCGTACCGCCGACCGTCCGCACGCGGACCTCGGCCGGGAGGCGTACCGGGTGCACGGCCCGTCCGCGCAGAAGGCCGAGATCGTGGCGGTCGACACCGCCGAGGGCACCATCACGCTGCGGGTGCTGTCCGGCATGGGCCGCAGGAAGGAGCCGGAGCCGGGCAGCCTGCCCGAGCCCGGCGAGCCGGTCACCTTCACCCTGTTCGAGTTGACGGTCCGCCAGTCCGCGCCGCTGCCCGAGCCGGACGACACCCCCTGGACGCACGGCGGCCCGCCCGTCCCCGGCCCGTCCGCCGCCGCCCCGTCCGCCTTCGCCCCGTCCGCCACCCCGTCCGCCGCCGCCCCGTCCGCCTTCGAGGAGTGGGAGTGATGACCATCTCGACCCCCCAGCCGGGCCCGACAGCCCGGCCGACGCCCCAGCAGGCCCCGGGCGCGGCCGCCGACGCCGCCGTGGCCGGGATCCTGGCGGCGACCGTCCGCCCGCCGGTCGGCGCCCCGCGCGGCGTGGTGGTGGACTCCCCGCCCGGCGCCGGGAAGTCGACGCTCGTGGTGCGGGCCGCCCGTGAGCTGGTCGAGGCCGGTGAGCGGCTGATGATCGTCGCCCAGACCAACGGCCAGGTGGACGACCTGGTGGGCCGACTGGCCGAGAAGGCGCCGGAGTTGACGATCGGCCGGCTGCACGCCGCGGATTCCCGTCCGGGTCCGGAGGTGCTGAAGCACGCCAACGTCACGCCCTCCGACAAGGTCGCCGACCTGGTCGAGCACGACGTGGTGATCTCCACCTCCGCCAAGTGGCAGTGGGTGCGGGCCGAGGCGCCGTGGCGGCACGCGATCGTCGACGAGGCGTACCAGATGCGCTCGGACGCCCTGCTCGCGGTGGCCCGGCTGTTCGAGCGGGCGCTGTTCGTCGGCGACCCGGGCCAGTTGGACCCGTTCACGGTGGTCGGAACCGAGCAGTGGGCCGGCCTGTCGTACGACCCGTCCGGCAGCGCCGTGGTCACCTTGCTGGCGCACAACCCGCAGATCGAGCCGCACCGGCTGCCGGTCTCCTGGCGGCTGCCCGCCAGCGCTGCGCCACTGATCTCCCAGGCCTTCTACCCGTATACGCCGTTCCGTTCCGGCACCGGGCCGGACGACCGCCGGCTGACGGCCGCCGTCCGCCCCGACGGCTCGGCGCTGGACGCGGCGATCGACCGGGCCGCCGAGCACGGCTGGGCGCTGCTGGAGCTGCCCGCCCGGCACACCGTGCGGACCGACCCGCAGGCCGTGGCGGCGGTCGCGGCGACCGTGCGCCGGCTGCTGGAGCGCGGGCTGACCGCGCACTCCGAGCAGGGCGAGGCACCGCTCACCGCGGACCGGATCGCCGTCGGCACCGCCCACCGCGACCAGGCGGCGGCGGTGCGCGCGGCCCTGCTCAAGGCGCGCGTCCCGGTGGACGGCGCGGCCGGGCCCGCCGTGACGGTGGACACCGCCAACCGGCTGCAGGGCCGCGAGTACGACGTCACGGTGGTGCTGCACCCGCTCTCCGGCCGCCCGGACGCGACCGCCTTCCACCTGGAGACCGGCCGGCTCTGCGTGCTCGCCTCCCGCCACCGGCACGCCTGCATCGTGGTGGCGCGGGCCGGGATCGCCGAGTTGCTGGACGAGCACCCGGCAACCGAGCCGGTGCAGTTGGGCGTCCCGGTGGCCTTCCCGGACGGCTGGGAGGCCAACCACCAGGTGCTGCACCACCTGAGCGGCCACCGGGTCCACCTGCGCTAGCGGGCCGGCGGGTCAGTCCTCGGTCTCGCAGACGGCGTAGGCCACGACGGACCCCCGCTCGGCCTGCGCCCTCCACCCGGTCGCGTCGAGGGTCGGCCCGTTGGCGCGGACCGGGCCCTCCGCGTCGGGCTGGAGCCGGTAGCCGCCGCCGGTCAGGTGGGTGCCGCTCGGGCAGGTCGCCGTCGAGAAGCCGCCGGGGTTGCTCGGCTGCCCGACCACGACCTTCGCCGTCTCGGCGGCGGAGGCCGGCGCCGCCGAGGCCAGACCGAGGAGGGCGGGGGTGGCCAGCAGGACGCCGACGGGCAGGACCTTGCGCATACGCATGCGGATCTCCCGGTTCTGTGAGTGGCTGATAAGACCGAATGCCCTGCCAACCGATTCGCATACGACCAGGTCACGCGGCGCACGAGGCACGCCCCCCGGCGCGCGCCGGGGAATAGCGCCCGCACGCGCACCGTTCCGTTACCGGCCGCCGCCGCGAGACAATGGACGACGGCCACAACCCGGGCGGCGCAGCCCGGAGCAGCTTCGCCCGCCCCATCGAGACCCCGGAGGTGTCCGTCCATGCCCGACTCCCCTGCAGAGTCGACCGAGCCCACCAGGCGCGTGCGTCCGGCGCAGCTGCTGTTCGAGCCGCAGTCCGCCGAACCGGAGCCGGAACGATTCTTCGATCTGGAGTCGATCGAGGACCCGGCGGAGCTGCTGCGCCGCTCCACCGAGCTGGCCCTGGCCTTCCGGGCGGCCGCCGAACGGGCCACCGACTTCCAGGCGGTCGCCGCCGCCCAGCTGGCCGATCCGCGCCGGTTCGACGCGCTGTCGGACGCCGACGTCGCCGAACGGGCGGACTGGACCCCGGACTACGCCGCCAAGATGATCGAGTACGGCCGCACCCTGCTCCAGCCGCGCCGCCACGAGGACTGATTTCCCGGGCCTCCGGCATATGCCAGCGGCGGAGGGTACGCGATTCCCCGCCGCCCTGTCCGGCGAACCGCCCTTTCCGCCGTGCCGGGGGCACACACGGCGCACGCTGCTGTGCGTGGACATCTGGACGCATCAGTCGGTGGAGTACGTCAGCGTGGCCGGGGAGGCCTGGCTCGCCTCCGCCAGTGAGTACCCGCGCAGCATGCGCGCCCTCTGGGAGACCCGCCCGTGGGCGCCCTCGGTGCTGCCCTGCGGGCGCGCCTTCGACGTGATCAGCATGCCGGCGCTGTTCGGCCGCCGGGTGCTGGACGAACTGTGGGCCTCCGGCCCGGGCTGCGGCCCGGTCGCGGCCTACCGGGGGCGGACCCTGCTGTTCGTCCAGCCGGGCGCGGCACCCCGGCTGCGCCGGCTGCTGGCCTGGGAGGAGTGGGCGCGGGACGTGCCGCCGCTGCTGTGCCACGGCAAGGGCGACGCGGTGACCGTGCCGCCGCTGCAGCGCATGGTGAACAGCCCGGACTCCCCCGGCCAGGGGGCCGGCCGGTGGATCGTCGCCCCGGAGGACCGGGAACCCTGGCTGCCCGGCGCCTCGGTGGTGCTGTGGGCCTGCGTCCGGGCGGCGCGCGAGCCGGGCGTACCGGTGCCCGCCGGGGCGGCCGTCGTGACCGGCGGGTGAACACGGAGCGACCGGTATTCGATTTTGGCTCGGCCGCACGGCGCTGCTACAGTCTTCTCTGTCAGCAGGCGCCGCTAGCTCAGTTGGTTAGAGCAGCTGACTCTTAATCAGCGGGTCCGGGGTTCGAGTCCCTGGCGGCGCACAGACAGCCGGAAGGCCCCTTGCGAAAGCGAGGGGCCTTCCGGCATTTCCGGCCTCGGGAGAAACGGACCGGGCCGCCCGCCGGAGCGGACGGCCCGGCCGGGGCTCAGCGGCCGCGCAGCGCGCGGTAGCGGGCGACCAGCTCGGCGGTGGAGCTGTCCAGCTGCTCGGCGCCCTCGCCGGTGAGCAGCACCGGCTCGATCCGCTTGGCGAGCACCTTGCCCAGCTCGACGCCCCACTGGTCGAAGGAGTCGATGTTCCAGATCGCGCCCTGGACGAACACCTTGTGCTCGTAGAGCGCGACCAGCTGGCCGAGCACCGACGGGGTCAGCTCGCCGGCCAGGATCGTGGTGGTCGGGTGGTTGCCCTTGAAGGTCTTGTGCGGGACGAGTTCGGCGGGCACGCCCTCGGCCGCGACCTCCTCCGGGGTCTTGCCGAAGGCCAGCGCCTGGGTCTGGGCGAAGAAGTTGGCCAGCAGCAGGTCGTGCTGGGCGACCAGGCCCGGGAGCAGGTCGGCGACGGGCTCGGCGAAGCCGATGAAGTCGGCGGGGATCACCTTGGTGCCCTGGTGCAGCAGCTGGTAGTAGGCGTGCTGGCCGTTGGTGCCGGGGGTGCCCCAGACCACCGGGCCGGTCTGCCAGTCCACCGGCGTGCCGTCGCGGGTCACCGACTTGCCGTTGGACTCCATGTCCAGCTGCTGCAGGTAGGCCGTGAACTTGGACAGGTAGTGCGAGTACGGCAGCACCGCGTGCGCCTGGGCGTCGAAGAACGCGCCGTACCAGACGCCCAGCAGGCCGAGCAGCAGCGGGACGTTCTCCTCCGCGGGGGCGGTGCGGAAGTGCTCGTCGACGAGGTGGAAGCCGTCCAGCATCTCGCGGAAGGCGTCCGGGCCGATGGCGATCATCAGCGAGAGGCCGATCGCCGAGTCGTAGGAGTAGCGGCCGCCGACCCAGTCCCAGAACTCGAACATGTTGGCGGTGTCGATGCCGAAGTCCTGCACGCCCTGGGCGTTGGTGGACAGCGCGACGAAGTGCTTGGCCACCGCCTCGGTGCCGGCGCCCAGGCCGTCGAGCAGCCAGTCGCGGGCGGAGACCGCGTTGGTGATGGTCTCGATGGTGGTGAAGGTCTTGGAGGCGACGATGAACAGCGTCTCGGCCGGGTCGAGGTCGCGGACCGCCTCGTGCAGGTCGGCGCCGTCCACGTTGGAGACGAAGCGGACGTCGAGGTCGCGCTGCGTGAAGGAGCGGAGCACCTCGTAGGCCATCGCGGGGCCGAGGTCGGAGCCGCCGATGCCGATGTTGACGACGGCGCGGATCCGCTTGCCGGTGTGGCCCTTCCACTCGCCGCTGCGCACCCGCTCGGCGAAGGCGGCCATCCTGTCGAGGACAGCGTGCACGGCGGGCACCACGTTCTCGCCGTCGACCTCGATCACGGCCTCGCGCGGGGCGCGCAGCGCGGTGTGCAGGACGGCGCGGTGCTCGGTGTTGTTGATCTTCTCGCCGCGGAACATCGCGTCCCGCAGCTCGGCGACGCCGGTGGCGGCGGCGAGTTCGCGCAGCAGCTCCAGCGTCTCGTCGGTGACCAGGTGCTTGGCGTAGTCCACGTGCAGGTCGCCGACCCGCAGGGTCAGGCGGCGGCCGCGCTCCGGGTCGGCGGCGAACAGCTCGCGCAGGTGGGTGTCGCCCAGCTCGGCCCGGTGCTTGGCCAGGGCGGCCCACTGGGGGGTGCGGTCCAGCGGGGTACGGGCGCCGGCGCGGGTCTCCGACATCGGTGGGTCCTCGATTCATCTGGGTGCAGAAACCGGCAGGGCCAGGCGTGAGGGTGCTTCGCGAGGTCGTGCGGGTACTGGTGGTGCGCCGACTCCGTTGACGGCCTGCCCGGGTTCAGCCTATGCAACCCCGGGGGCGGTCGCGCACATTCCGCCCCGCCACGGCGGACAGCCCGTCACTTCCGTTCCGAGCGCAGGTCGAGCCCGCGCAGCACCCGGTCGACCAGCTCCGGATCGGCGCCGAGCTCGCTGCGGGCGGCGAGCATCTCGCGGCGGGAGGCGGCGATCATCTCCTGCTCGACGTCCCGGGCGGCCCGCCACTGGGACAGCCGCAGTTTGGCCTCGGCGGCCTCCTCCTCGGCGTAGTTCTCCGGGCAGAGCCGGGCCAGCCGGTCGTGCTGACGGTCCCGCAGCCGGTCGGCGACCTCGGCCGGCAGCCGGTCCTGCTTCTCCAGCTCGACCAGCCGGCTGAGCCCGGCCTTGGCGGCCCGCCACCAGAGCTGCCGGACGGCCTGCTCGTGCGCGTCCTGGTCGATGTCCAGCCGGAGCCGCTTGGCCAGCCACGGCAGGGTCAGGCCCTGCACCAGCAGGGTGAAGAGCACCACGCTGAAGGCGATGAAGACCAGTCGGCCGCGCTCGGGGAAGTCCGCGCCGGAGTGCAGGGTGAGCGGGATGGCGAGCGCCAGGGCGACGGTGGCCACACCGCGCATGCCGGACCACCAGAGGACCACGCTCTCCTTCCAGCTGAACGGGGTGTCCTCGTCCTCGCCGCTGCGCAGCTTCCGGGACACCCAGCCGGCCGGCAGCAGCCAGAGCAGCCGGACCACCACGACGACGCCGATCACCACGGCGGCGTCGCCGAGGAAGCCGGTCCAGCCCCGGCCGGCCTCCTTGAGCACGGTGGCCAGTTCCAGGCCGATCAGGCCGAAGGCGACGCCGGTGATCAGGATCTCGACCACCTCCCAGAAGGCGTTGCCGACCAGCCGGTAGGAGACGGCATCGGCGTCGGAGGCCCGCTCGGCGAGGTAGAGCGCGCAGACCACGACGGCTAGCACGCCGGAGCCGTGGATCTCCTCGGCGATGGTGTAGGCGGCGAAGGGCACCAGCAGGTTGAGCGCGACCTGCTGGGTCGGGTCGTCCAGGCGCTCGGCGAGCTTGGCGTTGACCCAGCCGAGGGCGACGCCGACGACCACGGCCAGCACCGCGGACAGGACGAAGCGCAGCACCGCGTGGCCGACCGAGAAGTCGCCGCTGACCACGGCCTCGATGGCCAGCGAGTAGATGACGATCGCGGTGACGTCGTTGAACAGGCCCTCGCTCTCCAGGATCGACACCAGGCGGCGGGGCAGGCCGACACTGCCGGCGACCGCGACGGCGGCGACCGGGTCGGGCGGGGAGACCAGCGCGCCGACCGCGATCGCGGCGGCCAGCGGCAGGGTGGGCAGCAGCCAGTGCACCGTGCCGGCCACGGCGGCCGTGGTGACCACCACCAGGGCGACGGCCAGCAGCAGGATCGAGCGGACGTTGGCCTTGAAGTAGCGCACCGAGGAGCGCCGGGCGACCGCGAAGATCAGCGGCGGCAGGACCAGCGGGAGGATCAGCTCGGGCTCGATGGTGACGTCCGGGATCTGCGGGACGAGCGCCATGACGATGCCGAGCAGGGTCATCAGGACCGGCTGCGGCACGCCCGTCCTGCGTCCGAGCGGCATGGTGACCACGGAGGCGAGCAGCACCAGGAAGAACAGGGGCAGCTGGCCCACGGGGAGGTTCCTCTCGACGACGGACGGCTGAGCGCCGCCCAAGATAAATCTGACAATGCGCCCATCAGTGAAGACGCGCCGAATAACGGCTTGACCTCAAGCGGACTTCAGGTCCGAGAATCAGTTCAGATTCGATGATCAGTTCGGATCAGAGGATCGCTTCAGGTTCGACGTTCGGTCCAGGTTCGACGTTCGGTTCAGGGGCGGGGAGCAGACATGAAGGCAGTCACCGTGACGCAGTCCGGCGGTCCGGAGGTCCTGCGGGTGGGCGAGGTGCCCGATCCGCAGCCCGGCCCGGGCGAGGTGCGGGTACGGGTGTACGCGGCCGGGGTGCAGCCGGTGGACCTGGCGATCCGGGAGGGGTTCCGGCCGCCGGGGCTGGCGGTCGAGCCGCCGTTCGTCCTCGGCAACGAGTTCGCCGGGGTGGTGGACCGGCTGGGACCGGACAGCGGGGACTGGAAGGTCGGCGACGAGGTGCTGGGCTTCCGGGTGCTGGACAGCCACGCCGAGCTGGTCACGGTGGACGCGGCCCAGCTGGTGGCCAAGCCGGCCGGGATGCCCTGGGAGCTGGCCGGCTCGCTCTCCGCCCCCGGCCAGACCGCGCACGCGGCGCTCTCCCTGCTCGGGGTCGGCCCCGGCGACACCCTCCTGGTGCACGGTGCCACGGGCGGGGTCGGCACGGTGGCCGTCCAGCTGGCCCAGGCCTGGGGGGCCGCCGTGGTCGGCACCGCGAGCGAGCGCAACCACGCCTACCTGCGCGAACTGGGCGCGATCCCGGTCGCGTACGGGGAGGGGCTGGTCGAGCGGGTCCGGGCGGCGGCGCCGCGGGGGGTGACCGTCGCCTTCGACGCCGCCGGGCGGGGCGCGCTGGAGGCCTCCGTCGAGCTGGTCGCCGACCGGGACCGGATCGGCACCGTGGTCGACTACCCGGGCGCCCAGCGGCTGGGCGTGCGGCAGCTGCGGGCTCCGCGCACGGCCGAGCGACTGGCCGAGCTGGTCCGGCTGTGGGAGGCGGGCGGACTGCGGCTGGAGATCGCCGAGACCCTCCCCCTGGAGCGGGCCGGCGAGGCCCACCGGCTGGTCGGCACCGGGCACGTCCGGGGCAAGGTGGTGCTGACCATGTGAGGCCCCGGCCGAGGACTCCGGGCCCGCCGTGGCGCCCTCCGGGCCGATTGTGTGTTTCGGCCGCTGACCAGGTAATGTCTCCGACGTCAGCAGGCGCCGCTAGCTCAGTTGGTTAGAGCAGCTGACTCTTAATCAGCGGGTCCGGGGTTCGAGTCCCTGGCGGCGCACAGACAACCGGAAGGCCCCTTGCGAAAGCGAGGGGCCTTCCGGCACTTCGGGCTGTGTACGGCCGGGATCGGACCACGGGACCGGGCCATGGGATCCGGCCGGCACGTCAGCCGCGCACCGGGGGGAAGGCGTGGCGGCGGGCGCCGACGGCCACGGCGAGGGCAGGGAGCATCAGCGCGAGGACCGTCCAGGGCAGGGCGCCGGTGCCGAGGCCGCTCAGGACCAGGCCGCCGACCACTCCGCCGGCCGCCATCGCGACGTTCCACAGGGTCACCAGCATGGCCTGGGCGGCGTCGGCCTGCTCCCCGCCCGCGTCGCCGAGGGCGGTCTGCAGCAGGGTCGGGGCACCGCCCCAGCCCAGGCCCCAGAGCAGCGCCGCGAGGTACACCAGCGGCGCGCTCCCGGACCATACCGCGAGGGCGCCCGCCGTCACCGCGACCAGCAGCGCGCCGCCGATCGTCAACTGCCGCAGCCGGCGGTGGATGTGGGCACCGGTGAGCCAGATGCTCGCCATCGAGGCCAGGCCGAAGACCAGCAGCACGGTGCCGGTGGCGCCGCCGAGGCCGGCCCCGTCGAGGAAGGGCGCGATGTAGGTGAACAGGATGGTGTGCGCGAGCACGTAGAGCACCGTCATGGTGAGCACCGGCAGCACGCCGGGCACGGTGAGTGCGTGCCGGACCGGGGCACGCTCGCCGTCCGGCTGCCCGGGCTGCTCGGGCAGCATCGCCGTGATCCAGCCGACCACGCCGACCGCCAGTGCCGTCATGGCCAGAAACGGCACCCACCAGGCGAACATCCGGCCGAGGAAGGTGCCGACCGGCACCCCGAGCGACAGCGCCACCGGCACCCCCGCCATCGCGACGGCCATCGCCCGGCCCTGCTGCTCGACCGGCACCAGCCGGCGGGCGTACCCGGCCAGCAGCGCCCAGGCGAGGCCGGCCGCGACGCCCGCGAGGAAGCGGGCGGCCAGGGTGAGCGGGTAGTTCCCGGAGACCGCCGTCACCGTGTTGGCCACCGCGAAGCCGCCCATCGCGGTGAGCAGCAGCCGCTTGCGGCCCCAGCCGGCGGTGGCTGCGGTGAGCGGGATCGCGGTGACGGCGGAGCCGATCGCGTAGACGGTGACGGTCTGCCCGGCGGCCGACTCGCTGACGCCGAGGGACTCGCCCATGCCGGGCAGCACCCCGGCGGGCAGGTTCTCGGTGAGCGCGGTGACGAAGACGGCGGTGGCCAGGGCGAGCAGGGAGGGGAGCGGGAAGGGCTTGCGGAGTACCGGAGTCGGGAGCTGTGTGGTCGCCATGGGGACCATGGTTGGACCTCACACCGGTGTCAGGTGCAAGCGTGGTCCCCGTCGGCGTGCGGAGCCGCTCCGTTCGCCCCCGGCGGCCCGTCCCGGTTGCCGGGTGTGACACCCCGTCGAAGGATGGAGGGGTGACCCCGCCCGGCTACCTCCGCCACCCCCACCTGCACGGCGACCTGCTCACCTTCACCGCCGAGGACGACGTCTGGATCGCCCCGCTGGACACCGGCGGCGCCGTCACCGGCCGGGCCTGGCGGGTCACCTGCGACCGTACCCGGGTCAGCCACCCCCGCTTCTCCCCCGACGGCACCACCCTCGCCTGGACCAGCTGGCTGAGCCTCACCCCCGAGGTGTGGACCGCCCCGGTCGACGGCGGCGAGGCCCGCCGGCTCAGCTTCTGGGGCAGCCAGGACACCCGGGTGCGCGGCTGGCTGCCAAACGGCGAGGTGCTCGCCGTCACCTCCTTCCACGAGCCCTTCGGCCACTACACCTGGGCGCACGCCCTGCCCCCGGACGGTTCCCCCGGCCGGCGTATGCCCTGGGGCCCGGTCGGCGACGCCCAGATGAGCCGTGAGCGGACCGTCCTGCTCACCGGCGCCGCCCCGCACGAGCCCGCCGCCTGGAAGCGCTACCGGGGCGGCGCCGTCGGCCGGCTCTGGGCGGACGGCGAGCGGATCCTCCCCGACCACACCGGGCACCTCGCCGCCCCGATGCCGGTCGCCGGGCCCCTCGGCGACCGGGTGGCCTTCCTCTCCGACCACGAGGGCATCGGCAACCTCTACTCCTGCCGCCCGGACGGCACCGACCTGCGCCGGCATACCGACCACGCCTCCTACTACGCCCGCGAAGCCGCCACCGACGGCACCCGGATCGTCTACCAGCACGCCGGCGACCTCTGGCTGCTGGACGGCCTGGACGCCCCCGCCCCGCGCCGGCTGGACGTCCCGCTCGGCGGCGCCCGGGCCGGCCGCCGCCCGTACCAGGTCGGCGCCGCGTCGCAGGTCAAGGACCTCGCCTGCGACCAGAGCGGCCGGGCCGGGGTGATCACCGTGCGCGGCAGCCAGTACTGGCTCACCCACAAGGACGGCCCGGCCCGCGCGCTCGCCGACACCCCGGGAGTGCGGACCCGGCTGCCGGTGCTGCTCGGGCACACCGGCGAGGCGGCCTGGGTCACCGACGCGGAAGGCGCCGACGCGATCGAGGTGATGCCGCTGCCCGGCCACGAGGGGACCCCCGGGTCCGGCAGCGGAGACAAGCACCGCCACCGGATCCTCGCCGCCGGCCGGCTCGGCCGCGTCCTGGAGCTCACCGCCTCCCCCGACGGCAGCCGCCTCGCCGCCGCCGCCTCGGACGGGCGGCTGCTGCTGGTCTCCGCCGCCGACGGCGAGGTGCGCGAGCTCGCCGCCTCCGAGTACGGGCCGGTCTCCAGCGCCCGGTTCTCCCCCGACTCGCACTGGATCGCCTGGTCCCAGCCGGTCGCCGGGCGCTCGCTGCGCCGGATCCGGCTCACCCGCACCGAGGCGCCCGCGTCGATCACCGAGGTCACCGACGGCCGCTTCGAGGACGAGCAGCCGGTGTTCACCCGGGACGGCCGCTACCTGGCCTTCCTGTCCTGGCGCGGCTTCGACCCGGTCCACGACGTGCACACCGGCGACCTCTCCTTTCCCGTCGGCTGCCGCCCGTACCTCGTCCCGCTCACCGCCGACACGCCCTCGCCGTTCACCGCGCCGGTCGAGGACGGCGCCCCGCGCGGGGACGGCGGCGGCGACGGCACCGTCCGGGTCGAGCCCGAAGGCATCGCCGAACGGCTGCTGCAGTTCCCGGTGATCGCCTCCAAGTACTCGGCCACCGACGCGGTGCGCGGCGGCCTGGTCTGGCTGCGCTGGCCGATCGCCGGCACCCTCGGGCAGACCTTCGCCAGCCCGGAGGACACCTCGGGCCGCCCCTCGCTGGAGCACTTCGACCTGGCCCGGGGCACCCGCAGCACGCTGGTGGACAAGCTGGACGGCTACGCGGTCTCCGGCGACGGCGGCTCGATCGCCGTCTACTCGGCCGGCACGCTCCGGGTGATCCCGGTCGCCGCCCCCTCCGCCGGCACCAGCGTGGACCTGCGCCGGATCACCCACACCGTGCACCCGGCCGCCGAGTGGCGCCAGGCCTACCACGAGGCCGCCCGGATCGTCCGGGACCAGTTCTGGGACGAGCGGATGTCCGGCCTGGACTGGCCCGCCCTGGTCGCCCAGTACGAGCCGCTGCTGGAACGCGTCTGCTCACCCGACGACTTCGCCGACCTGCTGCGCGAACTCCTCGGCGAACTGGGCACCTCGCACGCCTACGTCACCCCGTCCCGGCGCGCCGAGGGGCCCTCCCTCGCCCAGCAGCCGCTCGGCCTGCTCGGCGCCACCGCCCACCGTGCCCCCGACGGGCGCTGGTTGGTCGACCGGGTGCTGGCCGGCGAGTCCTCCGACCCGCGCGCCCGCGCCCCGCTGGCCGCCCAGGGCGTCCGGGACGGCGACGAACTGCTCTCGGTCGGCGGACGCCCGGTGGACCCGGTGCGCGGGCCGCTGCCGCTGCTGGCCGGCACCGGCGGCACCACCGTGGAACTGGCCCTGCGCAGCGGCCCGGACGGCCCGGTGCGGCGGATCGCCGTCACCCCGCTGACCGACGAACGGCCCATCCGCTACCAGGACTGGGTGTCCAAACGCCGTTCCCTGGTCCGGGAGTTCAGCGACGGGCGGTGCGGCTACCTGCACATCCCGGACCTCGGCGGCTCCGGCTGGGCACAGTTCAACCGGGACCTGCGGCGCGAACTGGACAAGCCCGCACTGGTGCTGGACGTGCGCGGCAACGCCGGCGGCAACGTCTCCGAACTGGTCCTGGAGAAGCTCACCCGGCATGTCCTGGCCTGGGACTTCACCCGGGACCGCCAACCGGTCCGCTGGCCCCGGCACGCACTGCGCGGCCCGCTGGTGGCCCTCGCCGACGAGGCGACCAGCTCGGACGGGGACGTGATCATCGCGGCGATCAAGCTGCTCGGGCTCGGCCCGGTGGTCGGCAACCGCACCTGGGGCGGAGTGGTCGGCATGTCCGGACGGCACACCCTCGGCGACGGCACCCAGATCTCGGTGCCGAAGAACGCCTCCTGGTTCGGCGGCGGCCTCGGCTGGACGGTGGAGAACCGGGGCGTCGAGCCCGACGTGCACGTGCTGCGCACCCCGCGGGACTGGGCCCGGGGACGCCACCCCGAACTGGTCGCCGCCGTCCAACTGGCCCTGGAGCTGCTGGAGGACGCGCCCGCCGCGGCGCCCCCGCCGGAGTCCACGCCCCGGCCGGACCTGCGGCGCCCCCCGCTGCCGCCGCGGGAGCGGTGACACGGGGGGCCGCTGGACGTGGGGGCCACGACCGGTGGCGGGTCAGTCCCAGGGATCGCCCTCGGCCGTCATGTTCTCGGCGGCGCGCCGGTCGGCCTCCTCCTGGGAGAGCCGGTCCCGGGTGAGCCGGTCGTGGGTGAGCCGGTCCTGGGTCTCGCGGGTGCGCTCGACCTCGTCGCCGAACGCGTCGACGGCCTCGTCGTGGGCGAGGGCGGCCCGCTGGGAGGCGTCCGGCCCGCCGGCCTCGTGCGGCGCGCGGTGGAACAACCTGTCGAAGATGCCCATGGCTCCTCCTCCGGAGGGAATGACGGAATGCCGGGCTGCCCCCACTCTCACACCGGGTGCGAACGGGCGCACCTCGGGCCGGGAGCAGCGGCGGCCGGGTGGACGGGTCGGGGGCAGGGCGCCGCGCGGGTTGAGCCTTTGGTCCCGGGTGGACGCGCCCGACGGCCGTAGCCGGGTGGCGCCGGCCGGGCGCAGGGTGGAGCCGTCGGCCGAACTGACGCCACCGTCTTGAGCCCGCTGTGACCGTCGTACCTTCCGGAAGCCACGCCCGGCGCACCGCCGAGGACCCGCACGACGGACCGCGCCGGCGGGTCGGCCCGCTCGCCGCACCGGACGGGCGGCTGCCCGGCGCCCACGACCTGCTGCTGATGCACGGCGCGGTGCAGCTGACCGAGTACGCGGCCTCGCCGTACACCCTGACCCCGCTGACGCCGTACGGGCCCCGGGAGGTCCGCGATCCGTGGTTCCCGCGCGGCCCGTTCGGCTGAGCCTGCCTGCTACGCCCGGCGGGCGTCGCTGATCCGGGTGGGGACGGTGCCGAGCCACCAGGTGGGGTCGGCGGTGCCGTCGGTGGTGCGGCCGTCGTCGTGGACGTAGTGGCGCACGTCGCGGCCCGGCTCGGCGAACTCCCCGTTCAGGGCGCGCTCGACCCACTCGGCGCCGAACCGGAACACCTCGGCGGCGGTGCCGCCCAGCGGGTGGAACTCGTTCTCGTAGACGCGGATCTCCTTGGGGGCGCGGACCCGCTCGTAGTTGGCCAGCGCCTCCTCCAACACGGTGAGTTCGTCGAACTCGCCGATGCCGTAGAGGACCGGGCAGGCGATCTCCCGGACGAGGTCGCCCAACGGCATGCGGGCGACCAGGTCGCGGTCGAAGGCGTCCTCGTCGCTGTAGCCGGCCATGAACATGTAGTTGTTCTTGAAGGTGGGCTGGGCGCGCTCGAAGATGGTGGTGAAGTCGCCGGTGACGGCTTCGAAGGCGGCCAGCGCGGCGAGGCGGCGGTCGGTGGCCGCGGCGCGGGAGCCCCAGTAGCCGCTCATCGAGATGCCGAACATGCCGATCCGGGCCGCGTCGACCTCCGGCAGCGAGGCCAGGTGGTCGATGTAACGGCTGATGGCGCGCTCGTAGTTGGTCAGGTCGACGGTCAGCCCGTTCGCCCGGCTCTCGCCCTGGCCGGGACCCTCGATGGACAGGGCCACGATGCCGCGCGAGGTGTAGTACCGCTCGGCCGCGTGGATGTAGTCCTCCTTGATCATGTCCATCCCCGGGCCGAGGATCACCGCGGGGGCGTTCCTGACGTCTCCGGCCGGCAGGTGGAGGAGGGCGAAGATCTGCTTGCCCTCGAAGTCGAGGACGACGCGGCGCACCCGGTTGCCGCGCAGCGCGCCCAGGCGCTCGACGCAGTGGTTGGCGCGCTCGCGGAAGGCGAGCTTGCGCGGGTCGGTGGCGTCGAAGACGGAGTACTGGGCGCGGCCCCACATCACCGAGGCGCGCACGTAGAGGTCGGCGGCGGTCTGCGCGAAGCCGCCGCGCTCGTGGTGGGCGGCGCGCTCCTCGGCCTGGCCGGCGATGGTGGCCCACGCCTTGGGCAGCATCACGCCGCTCCGGACCAGGTCGAAGACCTTGTCGAAGTCGGTGTGGTCGTGGCCCAGTTGCTCCAAGGTGCCCTTCGCCTGGGGGTGCAGGGCGTCGAAGCCGCCCTGGGCGAGGGCGATGTCCAGGGCCCAGCTCTGGCCGGTGGATCGTGCGGTCATGACAGGTGTCCTCTCTCGACGGGGTACCCGACCCCGCTCCGCAATGTCTAGCTAAGTACTTATCTATTAAGTACTTAGGCTAAACTCCTGTCAACTCGCCTCTCGCCCGCACTCCGGAGACCACCCCATGTCACAGCCGCAGGCCCAGCCACAGCCCGAACCGCCGTCCGGCGCCGCCCGCGACCAGGCCCTGGACTCGCTCGCGCGCGCCGCCTACAGCCTCAGCGCCGCCGACTCCCGACTGCGCGGACGCGCCACCCGCACCCCCGGCGCGCTCTCCCTCACCCACGCCCGCGCCCTGCGGGCCCTCGCAGAGACCGGCCCGCTGCCGATCGGCCAACTGGCCGCCGCCACCGAGACCACCGGCGCCGCCACCACCCAACTGGTCAACGGCCTCGTCGCGGCCGGCTACGTCACTCGCGAGCGCCCCGCCGGCGACAAGAGATCCGTGCTGGTCGCCCTCACCGACACCGGCCGGAGCCGCCACCAGGAACGCCAGGCCGCCCTGGTCCGGGCACTCGACACCGCACTCGCCCGGCACGACACCACCGCCCTGGACGTCGCGACCGACGTCCTGCGGCAGCTCGCCACCATTTACGACCGGCTCTGAAGCCGCCCGGAGTCAGCCGCGTGTCCGTGACGGCGGGCATCCGCGGGAGAGGCCGCCGGCAGGAAAGCCTCGTCGCCACCATGCACGTGGCGGTCTCGCCGGTGGAGCTCGGATCCGGACTGCGGTTCTGGGAGTCCCCCGACGGGCTGCTCGACCGGTTCCACCCGGAGGTCGTGCCCAGCCCGAGCGGCGTGACGCACCACCCGTTCCGGCGAAGGTGACGGGAGGGCCCGCTCGGGGACGACGGCGGCCCCACCACCCGAGGTGCCGGGTCGTGGGGCCGCCGTTGCACGCGGTGAGGGCGGTCGTCAGCCGGTGATGCTGGGCGTGCCCGCCTCCAGGTGGCCGGTGAAGCGCTGGGACCAACTGCTGTCCGCGTCCACCGTCACCGTGAAGTCGTACCAGCCGTTGGTGTACGCCACGGCGTTGAAGAAGTCGCTGACGCTGCCGCCGGCCGGGACCTGGTACGTCCAGGGGCCGTCCGTGCGGTAGTTGTTGGACGCGATGGTGAAGGTCAGCGGCGTGCCGCCGTTGTTGGCCAGCGTGAAGTAGAGGGCGAGCTTGCCGGTGCCCGGCTCGATCGCGTACGAGGCGGTGACGGCCGCGCCCTTGCCCGCCTTGGTGGCGTCACCCTTGAAACGGCGCAGGAAGCGGTTGGGGCCGACCACCGTCAGGTCGTACGGGCCGCCGCCGAAGCCGGTGCCGCAGTTGAAGAAGTCGCTGGTGTTGCCGCCCGGGTCGACGGTGTACTGCCACGGGCCGCCACTGCGGTAGGCGTTGGCGTAGGCGGCGAAGTGCGCGGACTTCAGCGCTGCCGCGCCCTGGTTGGCCATCGTGATCCAGACCTTCATCACCCCGCCGGAGCCGAACTCCAGGTGGTCCAGGTTGGCGTTCGGCTGGTAGGGCAGGGCGCGGGCCGGGCGGGTGCCGCTCTCCTGCAGCGGCAGCTGGTTGTTGACCGGCGCCGGGTTGGGCAGCGGACCGCAGGCGGACAGGCCGATGGTCTGCGAGGTGTCCGGCAGCGCGGGCAGGCCGTAGACCGGGTTGGCGAAGTCGAACGCACTGGTCAGGTCGCCGCAGACGCGGCGGCGCCAGTCGCTGATGTTCACGCACTGCGCGGGCGTGCCGAGGGCGGCCGTCCAGGTCTCCAGGAAGCGCAGCACCGAGGTGTGGTCGAAGGTCTCGGAGTTGACCCAGCCGCCGCGGGTCCAGGGCGCGACGGCGATCAGCGGGACGCGGAAGCCGAGGCCGATGTTGGTGCCGTTGTAGAACTCGCCCGGGGTGCCGGCCGGGGCGACCGGCGGCGGGACGTGGTCGAAGAAGCCGTCGTTCTCGTCGTAGTTGATGAACAGGACGGACGAGTTGAAGACGTTCGGGTCCGCGTTGAGCGCGTCGATCACCATGTGGACGAAGTGCGCGCCGTCGGCCGGGGTGGCGTACGGGTGCTCGGAGGAGGCCTGGTCGGGGACGATCCAGGAGACCTGCGGGAGGGTGCCGTTCAGCACGTCGGCCTTGATCGCGGCGGCGATGTCGTCCGGGGTCTTGCCGGTGACCTTGGGCACCGAGCCCATGCCCTTGACGGCCAGCGGGCTGCCGGCCGGGGCGCCGGAGAACTGGCTGAAGTAGGCGAGGGCGTTGTCGCCGTAGTTGTCGGCGGCGTTCTGGTAGACCTTCCAGCTGACGCCGGCGTTCTCCAGGGCCTCGGCGTAGGTCTGCCAGCGCAGGCCCTTCTCGTCGCCGCCGTCGTAGGCCGGGCCGCCCGCGGTGCCGGCCGGGTCGATCTGGCCGGACCAGTGGTAGGTGCGGTTGGGGCCGGTCGCGCTCAGGACGGAGCAGTGGTACGCGTCGCAGATGGTCCAGTTCTCGGCCAGCGCGTAGTGGAACGGGATGTCCTGGCGGGTGAGGAAGCCGAGCGTGCGGACGTTGCCCTTGGCGGCGACCCAGGAGTCCAGCTTGCCGCCGTTCCACGCCTTGTGCTGGTCGCTCCAGCCGTGGCTGAGGTCGCCGTTGCACTGGGCGAGGCGCTCGGGGTCGGCGCCGCCGGCCGGCTTGGTCTGGCTGAACTGCCACGGGTACTGGCGGCTGAGCAGGCCGTTGGGCTGGTTGAAGACGCTGTAGCCACCGGCGATCTGGATCGCGCTGCGGTCGGCGAAGCCGCGCACGCCGCGCAGCGTGCCGAAGTAGTGGTCGAAGCTGCGGTTCTCCTGCATCAGGATCACCACGTGCTGCGCGTCGGTGATGGTGCCGGTCTGCTGGAGCGTGGTGGTGGAGGCCACCGCGGGCGCGCCCGGGGCTGCTCCCGCCGCACCGGTGCCGGCCACGGCGAGACCGGCCGCGGCGGCGCCGGACAGCGTGACGAACTTCCTACGACTCAACTCGGCCATCAGCCCAGTCCGTCCCTTCGCTGGCGATGTTGTGTACACAAGTCGGGCTCATCGATCGCGCAGCAGTTTCCACCTCGGACGGAGCGGCCACCAGATGCGTGCAGCAGGATTGGCGGACTGTTCGTCCGGGTGTCACCGAGCGACGCCGGGCTGAACGCACGACGGAAACGCCGGGGAGGGACGGAGGCGGCCCGCCGTCAGCGGTCCTTCACGTCGATGCCCAGCGCCTTCGCGAACTGGGGCGCCAGCTCCAGCAACTGGGTGGAGCTGATGACCGCGCCGCGCAGCCCCTGGTGGCCGTCGGCCAGCCCGAGCCGGACGGCGCCGCGCAGGTCGGTCTTGCTCAGCGTGGCCCCGCGCAGCCGGACCTCCTCCAGCGTCGAGCCGGGGAAGGACACCCCCGTCAGCTTCGCCTCGCCGAAGTCCACGTCGCGCAGCAGACAGTCCTCGAAGACGACGTCCCGCAGCACGGCCGCCCGCAGGTTGACCGCCTCCAGCTTGCAGCCGCGGAACACGACCCGGCGCAGCGCCGAGCCGTACCCGGCGACCCCGGCCAGCACACCGCCGACGAACGCGCTGTCCTGCCACTCGGAGTCACTGAGGTCGCAGGCCACCCAGCGGCCGGCCTGCACCCAGACCTCGTTGAACCGGGCCTGGCGCAGCTTGACCCCGCTGAGCGCGACACCGGTGAAGGCGCACTCCAGGAAGGCCGCCCCGGCGCCCGACTCGTCCGTGTGCTCGCCGCCGTCGAAGTGCGCGGTGTCGTACCGCTCGTCGCTGCGCAGCGGGCCGGCGTGCAGGCGCAGCAGTTCGGCGTACGGAAGGTCGTCGAGCCGGTCGGGGACGGAACGGGACATGGCGGCACCTTGCGGTCGGGGGCGTACGGTCTCGCCGCATGCTCGCACGCGGCACCGACAACGCCCCGCAGCGACCAGGCCCTTGAGTGACCGATCCCGGAACCCACGGCGGAGACCCCGGACCGGCCGCGAGGGGCGGCCGGTCCGGGGTCTGTCGGGAGCGTCAGCCGCGCGCCCAGAGGGAGTTGACGCGGCTGCGCTCGGTGCCGTTCGGGTAGGGGTTGGTGCAGGACGTGCCGGGGCCGCCGCCCGACATCAGCTCGCTGCACGGGCCGGAGTAGTGGTCCGGCAGGCCGAGCACGTGCCCGGTCTCGTGGGCGGTCACCCGCACCGAGTTGTACTGCCGGTTCTGCTGGTAGTCGAGGAAGATGTAGCCGCTGCCGTGCCCGTCGGTGCTGGCGTACGAGCCCCGGCTGTCGTTGCCCTCGTAGTAGCGGAAGTCGGCGGCCGAGCCGGACCGCAGCTGGACGTTGCCGACCGAGCTGTTCCAGATCTGCGCGGCCTGGGATATCTGGTTGCGGAAGGTCGGGGCCGAACTGGCGTCGTAGGTGACCACGACGGTCGCCAGGCCCGGGTTGGCGGCCTGCTTGGCCTTCGCGGAGGCCATCACGGCCTGGTAGAAGGCCTGGTTGTCCGCGGACTCGGTGGCCGAACCGGCGTACGTCGAGGCGGTGTAGCCCTGCACGGCCGGGGCGGCCGGGGCCGCGGCCGCGGCGGTGGTGGGCAGCACGGCGAGGCCGGCCGCGAGGGCGAGGCCGAGGGTGGCGGACAGCACGGATCGCTTCATGTGGGGGCTCCGATTCCTGTGGTGCCGTGGCCGGTTGGGGGCCGGCCCGGGGGGACACCTGGTCAACGGGTGATGTCCCCAGAGCTTCGGGCAGCCCGGCGGGCGGGCGGATGATGTCAATCCGCGATAGCTCCGTGCAATACCCCTGGGCTCTCGCCGATTCGAGCTGCCTTTCCCTGGCCTTGACCCAACCGTTCCCCTGGCATTCCGTTCGGGCGGCGGCTAGGCTCCGAGGCGGGGAAGTACCCAGAGCGGCGGGCCGCTCGATTCCGGCCGAGCGGCCCGTCGCGCCCCGAACTCGGCTACCGGACAGCCTGGTCGGCCGCCGCGAGACCGTTCGCCCAGAGGTAGTCGACCTGGCCGCGCTCGTTGGCGTCGGGGTACGGGTTGGTGCAGGAGGGGCCGGGTCCGCCGCCCGACATCAGCTCGCTGCACGGGCCGGAGTAGTCGTCGGGCAGGCCGAGTACGTGCCCGGTCTCGTGGGTGGTGACGCGCACCGAGTCGTACTCCTGGTTCTGCTGGTAGTCGAGGAAGACGTAGCCGTGGCCGTGCCCGTCGGTGCTGGCGTACGAGCCCTGGCTGTCGCTGCCCTCGTAGTACGAGAAGTCGCCGTTGCCACCGGCCTCCTGGAGCCGCACGTTGCGCACGGAGCCGTTCCAGATCTGCGCGGCGGTGGCGATCTGGCTGGTGAAGGACGGGGCGTTGGCGGTGTCGTAGGTGACGGTGACGGTCTGCAGCCACGGGTTGGCGGCCCGCTTGGCCTTGACCGAGGCCACCACGGCCCGGAAGAAGGCCCGGTTGTTCGCGGCCTCCGCGGCCGAACCGGCGTACGTCGCCGGGGTGTAGCCCTGAACGGCGTGGGCGGCCGGGGCGGCGGGCGCCGCCGGCGCGGCGACGGCGGTGGCGGGCAGGGTCGCGAGGCCGGCCGCGAGGGCGAGGCCCAGGGCGGCGGACAGCACGGATCGCTTCATGTGGGGGCTCCGAATGCACGGTGCGCGGCCTCGCCGGAGCCGGTGGGGGCCGGGCAACGGCGGCGGCGCACGGTGGGGGCCGCCTCGGCCGGTGGCCGGGGCGGGTTGCTGCCCCCGAGCTTCGACCCGCCCGGGCCTGTCGCGGATGATGTCAACCGGCGATAGCACCGCCGCATACCGGCGGGGTGCCGCCGTGCGGTCTGCCGTACGGTCCGTCACGCGGCCTGCCGTGCGGTTTGGCGTGCGAACCGCCCGGCGGGCCGCCGACGGGCCTTTGATTGCCTGTCATGTCCTTGGCGAGATGGCTCGATGGCGTCTATGCTCCCGACGTGGAGCTCGACGTGAGACACCTCCGGGTGCTGTGCGCCATCGCCGACACCGGCAGCCTCCGCAAGGCCGCGCTCCAGCTCGGCATGACCCAGCCCTCCCTCACCACCCAGCTGCACCGCATCGAACGGGCCATCGGCGGCACCCTGTTCACCCGCGAGCAGACCGGCAGCCGGCCCACCGCGCTCGGCCACTCGGTGCTCTCCCGGGCCCGGCCGGTGATCACCGAGATGGCCGCGCTGGTGGCCGCCGCCCGACAGGAGGCCCGCGACGCGACCGGCCCCGGCCGGCAGCGGCGGCTGCGCATCGGCAGCGTCGGCAGCCGGGCGGTCGCGGCCTGGCTGCGCCGGGTGCACGACCGGCTGCCCGACACCGACACCACCATCCACGTCGACGTCTCGGCCAGCGCGCTGCTGCGGATGGTCGCCGCCGACCAGCTGGACGTGGCCTTCGTGCACGAGAGCGAGGGCTTCCCGCTGCGGGTGCCGCCGGACGCCGAGCAGCGGGTGCTGATGGCCCGCGAGCCGCAGTACGTCGAGCTGGCCGCCGGGCACCCGGCCGCCGCCCGCCCGGTCGTCCGCCTCGCCGAACTCGCCGAGGACACCTGGATGGTCGACCCGACCGCCGACCACGAGTACGCGGCGATGCGCCGGGTGTTCAGCGAAGCCGGGCTCAACCCCCGGGTGCTGCAGGTACGGGACAACGCCACCGCCGCCGAGCTGGTCGCCTCGGGCGAGGCCGTCCGCCCCTGCCAGCCGACCGCCCCGCCCGGGCCCGGCACGGTCGTCCGCCCGGTGCACGGGGACCCGCTGGCCGTCCGGCTGCTGTTCACCTGGCGCCCGCGCGCGCTCAGCCCACCCGCACTGGACGCGTTGTACGGCGAACTGCGCGCCGCCTACCTGGATCTGGCCAAGGTCAACCCGGCCTACCTCGCCTGGCTGGCACGACACGAACCGGTCCTGCTGGGGCGGTCCTAGGCAACGCCCCGGACCTCTGGGGCGGTCCTGGGCAATGCCCCGAATCCCTGGGGCAGCCCTAGGCAGCGCCCCGGACCCGTCCCTCCCGACTGTGGATCAGCACGCCCACCGTCACCATCAGCGCGCAGACCAGGCCCGCCGCCAGCACCCCGGAGCCGCCGAGCGCGGTGCAGGCCAGCACCAGCGCGGCCCCGACCGGCGCCACCGCCTGGGCGACGATGCCGCGCTTGGTGTGCCGGGAGTGCAGGAACCAGACCGTGACCAGGTAGACCGCGGTCGGTACGGTGACCGTCGCAGTGGCGGCGGTCTCGGAGATCTCCGCCTTGTGCACGGCCGACTCCACCGCCACCTCCAGCCCGGCGCCGATCGCCGCCGCCGAACCGAACACCAGGTAGTGCCCGTACCCCCAGGCGAAGGCCTGCCGGTTGGAGCGCAGGTGCTCGTGGACCGGCCGGGCGAAGTAGATCCACCAGGCGGCGAAGCAGATCAGCAGACCGCCGATCGCCACCGGCACCAGCCGGCCCAGCTCCTCGTGCTCGTCCACCGCCGACTGCACCGCGACGGTCGCCGCCGCCACCGTCTCGCCGAGCACGATCAGGGTGAACAGCCCGTACCGCTCGGAGATGTGGTGCGGGTGCCAGGAGGTCTGCATCCGCAGCTCCGCGATCACCGGCACGGCCAACTCGCACAGCACACCGACCGGGATGACGTACGGGCGCGCACCGTGCGGCAGGAACAGCAGCACCGTCCAGCCGACCTGGCAGATCGCGATCCCCACCGCGTACCGCACCGCGACCCGGCGCGCCTCGCCCTGCTCGCCGGCTGCGGCGCGCAGCCACTGGGTCACCATCGCGAGACGCATCACCACGTACCCGGTGATCGCCAGCACCAGGTCCTGGGTGGCGAACAGCCGCGGCACCCCGGCCGCGAGGATCAGGACCCCGGCGATCTGCACCAGCGTGGTGACCCGGTACGGCACGTCGTCGCAGTCGTACGCGGAGGCGAACCAGGTGAAGTTCATCCAGGCCCACCAAATCGCAAAAAAAGCCAGCGCGTAGCCGCGCAGCCCCTCGCCGTAGTGCCCGGCCGCGAGGGAGTGGGCCAGTTCGCGCCCGGCCTGGCCGACCGCGACCACGAAGCAGAGGTCGAAGAAGAGTTCCAGCGGGGTGGCGACCCGGTGCGGCTCGTCGCGGTCGCGCGGGATCATCCGGCGCACCGGCGGCGGGTCGACGTGGTGCGCGCGGGGCACCGCGGCGGCGGGTTCGCTGGCCATCGAAGCTGCTCCGGGGGCGGGAGGGGCGGGTCGTCCCGCGCATCCTGGCAGCGCCCCGGGCCCGGCGCACGCACCGGCGCGGACCGTACGCCAGGCAGGGCGCCGGGCGGTGCGAAGGGCACGGCGCAGGGCGGCGCGAAGGGCAGGGCCCAGGGCAGGGCGCCGGTACGGCAGCCTGGGGCGCCCCCCGGGCGCGGTGACCCCGAATGTCCCTTTTTTCCTTTCCGTCAGCCCCAGTTGACGCTCCGGTGCGCGAACCGGGTGACAGCGCGGCGGGTTTCCGGGCGCGCCCCGCGCGCTGCGCCGTGCGGGACCGGAGCGCCGCTAGATTCATCCCCGGTCGGAAAAGCGCGGGCCCTGCGGGGCTCCATGACACGGGCGGTCTGCGGGCAACGCGGAAGGTCAAGGCCGGTGGCGGGACAGCGGGGGCGGCAGAACCGACCTTCCCGTGTCCGCACCACCGGCCTCGTGATCACCGCGCTGCTCGCCAGCGCCTGCCGTGCGGCCCGCCTCGCCGTGTCCGCGACGGCTACTTCTCCCAGCCGACCTTGCTGTAGTCCTCCCCCGCCAGCCCGAAGGCACCGTAGTTGGCGAGGCCCTTGCGCACCGCCAACACGACCGGCCGCTGGTAGAGCTCGACGGTGTGGCCGAGCTCCCAGATCTTCGCGTCCGCCTGGTTGTAGAGCTTCGCGGCCTCCGCCGGGTCGACCGTCCCGGCCGCCTTCTTCAGTAGGTCGTCGATCTCCGGGGTGCCCAGGCGTGAGGGGTTCTCGAAGCTGTTGTCGCCCACCGGCAGGCGGAAGTTCGACAGACTCTTGGACAGCGGGAACGAGTCGGTGTTGCGCCAGCTCGCGATCTCGAACTTGCCCGGGTTCACGTACTTGGTGAAGAAGTCGTTGGACGGCACCTTGTCCAGGGCGACCTTGACCCCGGCCGCCTGCCACATCGCGGCCGCCGCGGTGGCCAGGTCGAGCTGGGCCTGCGGGGTGGCGTCGTTGATCACCCAGTGCAGCTCCAGCGGCTGCCCGTCCTTGGTGCGCGGCTGGCCGCTGCCGGCCTCCTTCCAACCGGCGTCGTCCAGCAGCTTCTTGGCGGCGGCCTGGTCGAACTTGGCCCACTCGCCTGAGTTGTCCTGGTAGCCGCTCTGGTTGGGCATGAAGACGTGGTTGCCGAGCGGCTTGAACTCGACCGGCACCCCGTTGTTGGCGATCTTGATCAGCGCCGAACGGTCGAGCGCCTTGCCGAGCGCCTGGCGGACCCGCTGGTCCGCCAGCGCGCCGCCCCCGCCGAAGGAGATGTGCACCTCGTCCCACGGGCTGGCCGCGCGGATCACGGTGTCCTTGGCGTCCTTGAGCTGCCCGTACGCGGTGGCGGTGCCGGCGGTGGCCAGGTCTATCTCGTTGTTGAGGTAGGCCTGGGTGGTCGCGGACTGGGACATCACCCGGAAGGTCAGCCGGTCCAGCTTGGGCTTGGTGCCCCACCAGGCCGGGTCCGGGACGAGGGTGAGGGTCTGCGCGGTCTTGTCCGCGACGCCGACCTTGAGGGAGCCCGCGGTGATCGGGATCTTCTCCACCCAGCCCTTGTTGAAGTCGTCCGGGGTGGAGATCCCGGCGGCCGGGATCAGCGGGCGGAACAGGTTCTGCCAGTCCGCGTACGGCTCGGAGAAGGTCACCTTCACCTCGCTCGGGTCGGCGCCCTGCTCGACGGCCGAGATCCGCTCGTACCCGGACGAGTCGGAGATGTTGTACGCGGCGTCCTTGCCGTTGCTGGCCTGCCAGTCCGCCTTGAAGTCCTGGTAACCGAGCGGCTTGCCGTCGGACCACTTGGCCTTGGGGTTGAGCTTGTAGGTGATCACCTGCGGCGAGGTCGAGGTGACCTTCGCCTCCACCAGGTAGTCGAGGTTGGGCTGGAAGGTGCCCGAGGCGTCCGTGTTGAAGAGCGACGGCTCCAGCGTGCGCATGATCGAGATCGCGTCGCCGTAGGTGCCGTCCACCTGGAACGGGTTCCACTGGGTGATCCACTGGTAGAGCGGGAGCCGCACCTCGCCGCCGTCCTTGACCTGGTCCAGCGGCTTGGCGTTGATGTCCTGGGAGTCCTGTCTCGGCGGCTCGCTCTTGGCCACGCCGTCGCCCGAACCGCTCCCGCCCGAGGTGCACGCGGTGACCGCCAGCGCGACGGCGACGGCGAGCGCGGCCGTCCTGCCGAGACGGCGGGCCGTAGTGGAAGCGTCCATGAGGTCCCCCTGGGTGAGTTCTGCGATGCGGGAGTTGTGCCGCGCGAGGTGTGACAAGGCTTGAGCATGGGCACTCAAACCGGCACCGAGCCAGAGGAACGTAACAGCGGATCAGATCCGCCACCAGGGGGAGGAGCGAACGCCTGATCCAAACGTCACAGGCGGCAATACCACCGCAACACCACCGCCGTCCCCGGGTGTTTCACTCTGACCTGCACGTTCCCAACTCACCTGCCACTCCTGCCACCTGACGCCCGGACCGGGCCCCGACCGAAGGCCACCATCCGATGCCCACCAGACGCGTCGGCCCCGCCCCCACCCCGGGCGGCCGTTGATGCTCAGCTACCTGGCGAAGCGGCTGAGCTACTACGCGGTGCTGCTGATCGCCGCCGTCTTCCTGGCCTACGCGATCTCCGCGACAGCCCTGCAGCCGCGCACCTACTTCGAGGCCAAGCTGCCTCGCCCGTCCGCCGAATCGGTCGAACGCCAGCTCACCGCGCTCAACCTGAACGACCACACCCCGGTGGTCGAGCGCTTCGGCCACTGGGCCGGCGGGCTGCTCCACGGCGATCTCGGCCGGACCATCCACGACACCCCGGTCACCGACGACTTCGGCCGGCGGGTCTGGGTCTCCCTGCGGCTGCTGCTGATCGGCAGCCTGCTCGGCATCGTCCTCGGCATCGCCGTCGGGGCGTGGAGCGCCGTCCGCCAGTACCGGATCTCCGACCGGCTGCTGACCGTGCTGTCCTTCGTGCTGCTCTCCACGCCGGTCTTCCTGGTCGCGCTGTTCCTCAAGAACGGCGCCATCGCCGCCAAGGACGCGGCCGGCCACGAGGTGATCCCGTTCACCGGCTACGAGACCCCCGGACTGGCCGGCGGCCTCGGCACCCACCTCGCCGACTGGGCGCTGCACCTGCTGCTGCCGACCATCTCGCTGGCCCTCGGCGGCCTCGCCACCTACAGCCGCTACCAGCGCGGCACCATGCTCGACGTGCTCGGCTCCGACTACCTGCGCACCGCCGAGGCCAAGGGCCTCACCCGCGGCCGGGCGCTGCTGAAGCACGGGCTGCGCACCGCCGTGATCCCGATGTCGACCATGTTCGCCTACAGCTTCCTGGGCATCTTCACCGGCGCGATCTTCACCGAGACGATCTTCGGTTGGCACGGCATGGGCGAGTGGCTGATCCAGTCGATCAACGAACAGGACGTCAACTCGGTGGTGGCGATCAACCTGTTCACCGCGGTCGTCGTCCTCGCCTCCGGCTTCCTCGCCGACACCCTGCACGCCGCCCTCGATCCGCGCGTGCGGTCCTGACCGGAGGAGACCCGAGATGACCACCCTCTCCGTCGAACCGGCCGAGCCCACCGAACCCACAGGGCCCACGGCCCTCACGGCACCCGCGGCTTCGGTCGGCGCGCCCCGGGCGAGCGGCCGCGGACGGCTCGTCCTGGCCCGGCTGCTCGCCGCCCGCGGGGCCCTCGCCGGGGCCGTCATCGTGCTGCTGCTGTTCGCGCTCGCCTTCGGCGGGCCGTACCTCACGCCCTGGCACTACGCCACCCCCGACTTCTCCGCGCTGCACCAACCCCCCTCCGCCGACCACTGGTTCGGCACCAACGGGGTCGGTCAGGACGTGTTCGCGCAGACCGTCCGCGGGTTGCAGAAGTCGCTGATCATCGGCCTGCTGGTGGCGCTCTTCTCCACCGTGCTGGCGTCCGTGGTCGGCGCCTGCGCCGGCTACTTCGGCGGCTGGGCGGACCGGGCGCTGATGTTCGTGGTGGACCTGCTGCTGGTCTTCCCCGCCTTCCTGGTCATCACCGTCGTCTCGTCCCGGCTGAACAGTGCCGGCTGGATCGCCTTCGTCCTGCTGCTCGCGCTGTTCAACTGGATGATCACCGCCCGGGTGGTCCGCTCGATGACCATCTCCCTGCGCGAGCGCGAATTCGTCCGCGCCGCACGGTTCATGGGCGTGCGACCGCTGCGGATCATCAGCCGGCACATCCTGCCGAACGTCGCCTCCTTCCTCATCATCGACGCCACCATCGCGGTCGGCGGCGCCGTGATGAGCGAGACCGCGCTCTCCTACTTCGGCTTCGGGGTCAAGGCGCCGGACGTCTCGCTCGGCACCCTGCTCGCCGCCGGGACCAGCGAGGCCCCGGTGTTCCCCTGGCTGTTCTACTTCGCCGCCGGGCTGCTGGTGCTGTTCGTTCTCGCCGTCAACCTGATCGGGGACGGGCTGCGCGACGCCCTCGACCCCACCTCCGGCACCGCGCCCCGCCGCTCTCCCCTTTCCCGCCGTTCCGGCCGTTCCGGCCGTTCCGCCGACAGCCGTCGTTCCGTCAGCAGCCTTCGTTCCCGTAGGAAGCACCCGTGACCACCACCGTCGAAACCCCGCTGCTCGCCGTCCGGGACCTGCGGGTCGACTTCGCCGGGCCGCACGGCCCGGTCCCCGCCGTCCGCGGGGTGGACCTCACCCTGCGGCGCGGCGAGACCCTCGGCATCGTCGGCGAGTCCGGCTCGGGCAAGTCCGTCACCGCCCTCTCCGTGCTCGGGCTGCTGCCCGGGACGGCCCAGGTCAGCGGATCGGTGCGGCTGGACGGACGGGAGCTGGTCGGGCTGCCGGGCAGGGAGCTCGCGGCGATCCGCGGCCGCCGGGTCGCCATGGTCTTCCAGGACCCGCTCTCCGCCTTCACCCCGGTCTACCGGATCGGCGACCAGATCGCCGAGGCGGTCCGCATCCACCAGCGGGTGGACAAGGCCACCGCGCGGCGCCGGGCCGCCGAACTCCTCGACCTGGTCGGCATCCCGGCGCCCGACCGGGCCCTGGACAGCTTCCCGCACGAGTTCTCCGGCGGCATGCGCCAGCGCGCGATGATCGCCATGGCCGTCGCCAACGAGCCCGACATCCTGCTCGCCGACGAGCCCACCACCGCACTCGACGTCACCATCCAGGCCCAGGTGCTGGACGTGCTGCGCACCGCCCGCCGGGAGACCGGCGCCGCGCTCGTCCTGGTCAGCCACGACCTCGGGGTGATCGCCGGAACGGCCGACCGGGTCGCGGTGATGTACGCGGGGCGGGTGGTCGAGACGGCCGCCGTGGACGAGCTGTTCGCGGCCCCGCACCACCCGTACTCGCTCGGGCTGATCGGCGCGCTGCCCCGGCTCGACGGGCGCGGCGGTCCGCTGGTGCCGATCCCCGGCGCCCCGGCGCCGATGGCCGAGCTGCCGCCGGGCTGCCCGTTCACGGCGCGCTGCCCGCTGGCGGAGGAGGAGTGCTCGACAGCGGAACCCGTCCTGGAGGCCGTCCCCGGGCCGGCTTCGGAGGGTGCGGACGAACACCTGTCGGCGTGCGTGCGGTCGGCGGAGCTCGCCGAGCGGCGGCCCGCGCCGTCCGAGGTCTACCCCGTGCCGGAGCTGCCCGCCGCCTCCGCTCCCGGTGACCGCGCCGACCTGGCGCCGGTACTGGCGGTGAGCGGCCTCGGCAAAACGTTTCCGCTACGCAAGGGCACGGTGTTCAAGCGCAAGGTCGGCGAGGTGTACGCGGTGGACGGCGTCGACCTCGACCTGCGCGAGGGCGAGACCCTCGGCCTGGTCGGGGAGTCCGGCTCCGGCAAGTCCACCACCCTGTTCGAACTGCTGCGGCTCGGCGCCCCGGAGACCGGCCGGATCGAACTGCTCGGCCATGACACCGCGAAGCTGACCCGGGCCGAAGTCCACCGGCTCCGCGCCGAACTGCAGATCGTCTTCCAGGACCCGATGGCCAGCCTCGACCCCCGGATGCCGATCGGCGACATCGTCGCGGAACCCCTGCTCGCCCAGCACACCCCCCGCGCGGAGATCGCCCGCCGGGTGCCCGAACTGCTCCGCCAGGTCGGCCTCGACCCCGACCACGCCGTCCGCTACCCGCACCAGTTCTCCGGCGGGCAGCGCCAGCGCGTCTCGATCGCCCGGGCGCTCGCCGTCCGCCCCAAACTGCTGGTGCTGGACGAACCGGTCTCCGCACTGGACGTCTCCATCCAGGCCGGGGTGCTCAACCTGCTGCAGGCGCTCAAGGCGGAGCTCGGGCTCTCCTACCTGTTCGTCTCGCACGACCTCTCGGTGATCCGGCACCTCGCCGACCGGGTCAGCGTGATGTACCTCGGCCGGACGGTCGAGCAGGGCGAGGTCTCCGCCGTCTTCGACCGCCCCCGTCACCCGTACACCCGCGCCCTGCTCTCCGCCGTCCCGCTCCCCGACCCCGCCGCCGAGCGCGCCCGCGACCGCATCCTGCTCGCCGGCGACCCGCCCTCCCCCACCGAGCGCCGCACCGGCTGCCCCTTCCGCACCCGCTGCCCGCGCTACGCCGGGCTCACGGCCCCGGCGGACCGGGCCCGCTGCGAGCAGGAACGGCCGGCGCTGACCGGCAGCGCGCCGGGGGCGGACCACCAGGCGGCCTGCCACCACCCGGAGCCGCCACCTGCGGATCATCACAAAGAGTGATCACTCGAATACGATTCGGCGGATCGGCCCGGCGCCGTGTAATGTCTTCGACGTCAGCACGCGCCGCTAGCTCAGTTGGTTAGAGCAGCTGACTCTTAATCAGCGGGTCCGGGGTTCGAGTCCCTGGCGGCGCACATGGCAAGGTCTCAGGCCGTCCACTCCGGTGGGCGGCCTGAGGCGTTTCCGGAGCGGGTGGACCTTCCCACCATGACCGGGACGGCCCGGTTGGAACGCCGACTGCACCGGGGCCCGAGGGCGAGCCGATCCGCCCGGGGCCTCAGCTCGTGTCGAGTACGGCCGAGGCCACCGCGTCCGGGCGGTCGAACATCACCAGGTGCCCGGCCGGAGCCGTAGTGCGGAAGTCGGCGCCGAGCAGCGCCGCGAGTTCCCGCTGCTCGGCCAGCCAGGCCTCGGTGCGGCGGGTCCGGCAGCCGTCGTCGGCGGCCAGCACGGTGACAGGCAGCTCCTCGGGCAGCGGCCGGGTGCGCCGCAGCCCGTCCAGCTCGGCCGCCACGTCGAGGTAGCGCGCGTTCTCCCGCAGCAGCGCGCGCAGGGCCCGGCCGGTGCCGTAGCAGTGCCGGACCAGCGGTGCCGGGGCGAGGTCCTCGCGGCGGACGGTGGACAGCCGGGCCGCCATCCGGCGGGCGGTCGGGCCCAGCAGGTACGGCACGGCGAGGGCGGTGGCGGCGCCGGCCGCCGCCCGGGCCGCCAGGTCGCGCGCGCCGGGCGCCGGGTACGGCCGGGCCGCCGGTTCAACGCTGCCGTCGACCAGGACCAGCCCGGCGGTCCGCTCCGGGTGCAGCCGGGCGAAGGCCTCGACGTGGAAACCGGCGAGCGAGTGGCCGACGACGGTGCAGGGCTCGCGCAGCCCGAGGCCATCCAGCACCGCCCGGATCCGCCCGGCCTCGCCGGCCGCCGTCGGGGCGGGCCGCCCGGTGGCGGGCTCGGCGGCGCTCAGCCCGTAACCGGGCCGGTCGAAGCGGACCACGGTGCGGTACGTGGTGAGGAAGGGGACGACGAGGTCCCAGTCGAACCAGCTGCTGCCGAGGCCGCCGCTGAGCAGGCAGACCGGGCCGCTGCCCTCAATGCGGACGTGCAGCGGGACACCGTCGATCCGCAGGAAGCACGCCCGGGTGCCGGGGTCGTCGGGCCGGCGGGGGTCGCCGGGGGTGTGCGGGCCTCCGGGGGTGTGGGGGCCTCCGGGGGTGCCGGGCTCGCCGGGTGCGGTCATGTCGGCCTCCGTTCCGGGAGCGGCCCGGCCTGGTGACGCTGCTCCCCTGGCCCGTCCCGCCGGGTGGACCGGGCGGACGTGGTGAACCGGGCGACGCCCACCGCCAGAACGGCCAGCCAGAGCGCGACCAGCAACACCTGTAGCCGCTGGCCGGCCCCGAGCGCCCAGGTGCCGCGCCCGGCCTGGAAGGCGGCGATCGCGGCGAGGCTCCAGCCGGTGGCGAGCAGTTCGGCGCCCAGCAGCCAGGGTCCGAGCCGGCGCACCGGCGGCCACCAGCCGTAACGGCGGGCGGCGACGGTGAGCGCGACCAGCGCGGTGAGCGCCCCGAGCATCGCGAGGCTGCTGGTGACGGCGTGCGCGGTGTGGGTCGCGGGGACGAGCCCGGCGGTCTCGCGGGCCGCGCACATCTCGTCGCTGGTGGGGGTGCAGCTGAGCGGCAGCCGGGAGTCGGCGGCGGTCGCGGCGCCGAACAGGGCCAGGGCGGACCAGCCGACGAGCGCCCAGCGGCCGCGCCGGGAATCCCCGGCCCGCCCGGTGGCAGGGCCGCCGGTGAGGCCGCTCACGAGGGCGGTGCCGGCGGCGGCGAGCAGGCAGAGCCCGGCGGCCAGGTCGGTGGCCCGGAACAGGCCGCCCAGCGGCTGGTCCTCGGCGGCGAGTTCGCTGACGTACGCCTGCACCGGGTCGAGGCCGGTACTCGGCATGACCTCCAGCACCCAGGCGGTGTACGCCACGGCGCTGAGCAGCAGGGCGGCGACCGTGGTCCGCGCGGTGCGCTGTCCTGGCTGGGGGCTGGGCACGGTTCCACCCTAACCAGCGGCGAACTCCAGCCCAACCGGACGGAAAGGGACGGATCGGTCGCCGGTCGACCGGGGCGGTTCGAGGCACCCCTCGAGACCGTGTATTGTTTTCCAGGTCAGCAGGCGCCGCTAGCTCAGTTGGTTAGAGCAGCTGACTCTTAATCAGCGGGTCCGGGGTTCGAGTCCCTGGCGGCGCACAGACATTGGGGAGCCTCTCGCACTGCGAGGGGCTCCCCGATTTTTTGGCCTTCGACGTCCGATTTGTGTGTGATGTCGGTCTCGATCGCCGATCCGACGGAGCCATCGGGCCCGTCCCGCTCGTCCAGGGCAGTAGAACCGGAATCGGGACAAAGGTCCCCACCGCCGATGCCCCCACCCGCCGATGCCCCACGCCCGTGCAGGCTGCTTCGGTCCGCCCGCAGGAAAGGCCGCGCTTTGTCCCGAAACGCCCAGAGCGGCCGTCGCACGCCGTCGATCAGTCTCCGGCCGGTCAAGCGGTTCAAGCGCCCCACCGGCGCGGCCGGTCTCGCCGGCGTGTCCGGTGTCGCCGGCGGGTCCGGCGGGTCCGGCGGGTCCGGCGGCAGGAAGCCGCGCCGTCCGAAGCGCACCGGCTGGCGTCGGCTGGTACCCACCTGGCGGATGACCCTGCTCGGCTTCGCCTCGGCGCTGCTGCTCGGCATCGGCCTGTTCGTGCTGGGGATCACGCTGGTGAAGGTCCCGGACGCGCACGCCGCCGCGACCGCGCAGAGCAACACCTGGCTCTACTCGGACGGTTCGGTGATCACCCGCACCGGCCAGACCAACCGGCAGAACGTCACCCTGGACAAGGTCTCCCCCGCCGCCCAGCACGCCGCGCTGGCCGCCGAGGACCGCAACTTCTACAACGAGGGCGCGGTCAACATCCAGGGCCTGGTCCGGGCCGCGGTCAACACCGCCCAGGGCCAGGGCACCCAGGGCGGTTCCACCATCACCCAGCAGTACGTGAAGAACACGTACCTGAGCCAGAAGCAGTCGGTCACCCGCAAGGTGAAGGAACTCTTCATCGCCATCAAGGTGGACGCCACCGAGAGCAAGGACGACATCCTCTCCGGTTACCTGAACACCTCGTACTACGGCCGCGGCGCCTACGGCATCCAGGCCGCCGCCCAGGCCTACTTCGGCGTCGACGCCTCCGCGCTCTCCCCTGCGCAGGGCGCCTACCTGGCCACCCTGCTGAACGCGCCGAGCGCCTACGACGTGGCCACCGCCACCGAGGCGGGCAAGCAGAACGCCGTCAACCGCTGGAACTACGTGCTCGACGGCATGGTCAAGGAGGGCTGGCTCCCCGGCGAGGAGCGGGCCAAGACCACCTTCCCGGACGTCCGGGACCCGCAGCCGAACCCGGGCCTGTCCGGCCAGGCCGGCTACCTGGTGAACGCGGCCACCCAGTACCTGACCTCGAACGGGGCCATCAGCGAGACCGAGCTGGCCAAGGGCGGCTACACGATCAAGCTGAGCATCGACCCCGGCCGCCAGCAGGCCATGCAGGACTCCGTCCAGGCGCAGCTGCGCGACACCCTGAACCCGGACAAGCGGAAGAAGGACGCGGCCGCCCAGGCCGGCGCCGTCTCGGTGGACCCGAAGACCGGTGCCATCGTCGCCCTGTACGGCGGCGTCGACTACGTGAAGCACTACGTGGACAACGCGACCCGGCGCGACTACCAGGCCGGTTCGACCTTCAAGGCGATCGCCTTGGCCGCCGCCTTCGAGAACGGCGCCAAGACCCAGGACGGCCGCACCGTCACCCCGCACACGGTCTACGACGGCACCAGCGGCCGGAAGGTCCGCGGCGGCAAGGGCACCCCGTACGCGCCGCCGAACGAGGGTGACAAGAGCTACGGCCAGATCACCCTGCAGCAGGCCACCGACTGGTCGGTCAACTCGGCGTTCGCGCAGCTCGCGCAGGACACCGGGCTGCAGAAGGTCCGGGACACCGGCATCGCGCTGGGCCTGCCCGGCACCACCCCGGGCCTCGACCCGGTCCCCTCCATCCCGCTGGGCGCGGCCACCCCGAGCGTGCTCGACATGGCCGGCGTGTACGCCACGCTGGACAACGGCGGCAAGCAGATCACCCCGTGGCTGGTGCAGTCGGTGGACCGCGACGGCGAGGCCGTGTCGCTGCCCGCGCACAAGACCACCCAGGCGGTCAGCGCGGACACCGCCAACCAGGTCACCTCGATGCTCCAGGGCGTGGTGAACGACCCGGGCGGCACCGGCTGGCGGGCCAAGTCGCTCGGCCGCCCGGTGGCGGGCAAGACCGGCACCACCGACGACCAGAAGTCCGTCTGGTTCGTCGGCTACACCCCCGAGCTGGTCACCTCGGTCGCACTGTTCGGCCAGGACCCGGTCACCGGCGCCCAGGTCAGCCTGAGCGGCGTCGGCGGGATCGACGGCGCGGCGGGCGGCCAGTACCCGGCGCAGATCTGGACCGGCTACATGAAGGCCGCGCTCAAGGGCCAGCCGGTCAGCGACTTCCCGACCCCCGCCGACGGCGGCGACTCCTCGGGCGCCACCGACCTGCCGACCAGCCCGAGCACGCCGAGCGGCACCCCGTCGACGGGCGCCCCCACCGGCGGTCCGAGCAGCGGCGCCACCACCCCGCCCGGCGACGGGTCGGGCTCCGGCCCGACGTCGCCGTCGGACGGCACCGGCGGCGGGGCCACCACGGCACCGACGGCTCCCGCGACCACCCAGCCGACCACCCAACCCACCTCCCGGCCGACCGGGCGACCCACCACGCGGCCGACTCCGACCACCCAGCCGACCACGGACCCGACCTCGCAGCCGACCACCCAGCCCACGGGCGCGGCGGGCGCTCTCACGGGGGCCGGGGCGGGGACCTTGTCGCAGTCCGGGGGCTGACCTGCGGGGAGGCCGTTGACCAGCCGATCGGCGCGGTTGGTCGGCTGGGTTGGTCGGCCCGGTGATTGCGCCACTGCGCACAGTTCAGTGCAGGACCAAATGCCGAAATGGCGCCTTACCGAAGTATCGGTATGACTGTCACAATGCGGCGGTGCACAGATCAACGGCCCCGTCCACCCTCCCTTCGGGCAGAACCCTCGGCCTCAGCCTCGCGCTGATCTCCGCCTTCGCCTTCGGCGGCTCCGGTACGGCGGCCAAGCCGCTGATCGAGGCCGGTCTCTCCCCGCTGCACGTGGTGTGGCTGCGGGTCACCGGCGCCGCCGTGGCCCTCCTCCCGATCGCCTACCGGCACCGCGACGCCGTACTGCGCCGCCCCGGCCTGCTGCTCGGCTTCGGCCTGCTCGCCGTGGCGGGCGTCCAGGCCTGCTACTTCGCGGCGATCTCCCGCATCCCGGTCGGCGTCGCCCTGCTCATCGAGTACCTCGGGCCGCCGCTGCTGATCGGCTACGTCAAGTTCGTCCAGCGCAAGCCGATCAGCCGGGGCGCGGCCATCGGCGCCGGCGTCGCAGTGGCCGGCCTGGCCTGCGTGGTCGAGGTCTGGAACGGCCTGAGCTTCGACGCCCTGGGCGTGCTGTTCGCCCTCGGCGCGGCCTGCTGCCAGGTCGGCTACTTCGTGCTCGCCGACGCCGGCCGCCACGGCGAGCGCCCGGTCGACCCGCTGGCCGTCAGCGCGTACGGGCTGCTCATCGGCGCCGTCCTGCTCACCGCCGTCACCCGGCCCTGGCAGGCCGACTGGAGCCCGCTCGGCGGCGACGTGGTGATGAACGGGCACACCCTGCCCGCGTTCGTCCCCGCCGTGTGGATGGTCCTGATCGCGACCGTGCTCGCCTACCTGACCGGCGTGATCTCCGTCGGGTACCTCTCGCCGCCGGTCGCCGGAGTGGTGGCCAACCTGGAGGCCGTGGTCGCCACCGTGCTGGCCTGGGTACTGCTCGGCGAACACCTGGGGCTGCCGCAGATCGCGGGCGGTCTGCTGGTGCTGGCCGGGGCCTTCGCGGCTCAGGCGAGCACGTCGGGAGCGGAGGAGAAGGTCGGGGTCGCGGTGGACGCGGATCCCGTCCGCGACGGCTCCGACGGGCTTCGCGACGGGTCCGACGGGGCCCGCGACGGCCACGGCGCCCGGGAGCGGGTGGCCGCCGAGCGCGCGGTCAGCGGCCGGTCCAGCCGAACCAGTCGAGGTGATTGATCGGCCACACGACGCCCGCCACCGGGCCGACCACGTTGCTCACCGGCACGGCGCCGCCACCGGGGCCGCGCTGGTGGTAGCGGGAGTCGGCCGAGTCGCTGCGGTGGTCGCCCTCGACCCAGACGTAGCCCGCGGGCACCTTCACCGGACCGAAGTCCAGGCCCGCGCAGGAGTCGTCGCCGGCGTGCAGGTACGGCTCGTCCACCTTCCGCCCGTCGACGCTCAGGGTGGTGCCCTCGCACTGCACGGTCTGGCCGCCGGTCGCGATGACCCGCTTGACCAGGTAGTTGTCGTCCTTCGGCGGCACGAGCCCGACGAAGCTGAGCGCCGAGCTCACCGTCTTGGTGAACGGGTTCGGGTCGGTGGGCTGCGGCGGCAGCCAGCCACCCGGGTCCTTGAAGACCACCGGCTGCCCCGGCTCCGGCTCCCAGCCGGTCAACGGCGCCAGCTTGTTCACGCCGACCCGGTCACCGATCCGCAGGGTGTTCTCCATCGAGCCTGACGGGATGGAGAACACCTGGAACAGGCAGGTCTTGATCAGCAGCGCGACCGCCAGGCCGACCACGACCATCGCCGGCAGCTCGATCCACCACGGCCGGGGACGGCGACCCGACCGGCCTGTACGGCCTGTACGGCCCGTCCCGTTCGGGCGGGTGGCTCGGCGCCCACCCGAACCGCGGGCCCGACGGCGGGCCTCGGCGCGACCGCCGGGTGCCTGGTGAGCGTGCGGGGCGTACGGGGCGTCCTGGGCGTGCGGGGCGTGCGGGGCGTGCTGGGTGGCGGAATCGTCGGGAGCTCCGCTGGGCGTTGCGGGCAGGTTCACCGCCATCGTCGCTGCTCCACCTCTCCGGCTGGGGAAACCTGCACGCTACGCCAACCATGGAGCCTGGCGAAATCGGGCATTTAGCCGTCACCGACATCGCCGGGTGCCCGTGCCGCGTTCCGAAAGTGCCCCAGGAGTGCGACCGGGAAGGCTCCGAGATCGCTCCGGAACCGTATCCAGGGGCCCTCCGGACTGGGCTCCCCTTCCCTCCGGCTCCCCCTCAGGCGCGCGGCTCCCCCTTCAGGCGCGGGCGATGGCCTCGTGGTGCCGGATGACCTCGGCGATGATGAAATTCAGGAACTTCTCAGCGAAGACCGGGTCGAGCTTCGCCCCGGCGGCCAGTTCGCGGAGCCGCTTGATCTGGTCCCGCTCGCGCGCCGGGTCGGCCGGCGGCAGCTTGTGCTCGGCCTTGAGCCGGCCGACCCGCTGGGTCGCCTTGAACCGCTCGGCCAGCATGTGGACCACCGCGGCGTCGATGTTGTCGATGCTCTCGCGCAGGCTGGTCAGCTCAGCCCGTACGGCGTCGTCGATCCCCTCGGACAGGCCGGCGTCGGGGGTCGTGGAGTGGTCCGTCATCGGGGCGGCTCCCGGTGTCTGCTGGGTGGGCGCCCGACCGTACGCCGGCCGGGCTCGGGCCCGGGCAAATCTAACAGGGCCCCGCTCGGGCCCCGCACCGTTGAGCTGATCCGTCCACGATCCGGACAGCCGGCGGTGCCCACGGGACCCCGTCGGCACCCGGCGCCACCAGGGCCGTCGGGCGTCGTCCGGCGCGGCGTGACACGCCGGGCCGGGCAGCGGGTTGCCCGTAGGCTGGTGCGTGCATGACCGGAAGCGACCGTTGAGCAGTCCCCCAGTAATGGAGGTACCGATCGTGGCAACCACCCGCACCGCTCGTACGGCCTGGGAGGGCAACCTCCTCCAGGGAAAGGGCCAGACGACCTTCGTCTCGTCCGGGATCGGCACGTATCCGGTGTCCTGGCCGGCCCGCGCCGAGCAGGCCAACGGGAAGACCAGCCCTGAGGAGCTCATCGCCGCCGCCCACTCGGCCTGCTTCTCGATGGCCCTCTCGAACGGCCTGTCCGGCGCCGGCACCCCGCCCACCACGCTGGACACCCAGGCCGATGTCACCTTCCAGCCGGGCGAGGGCATCACCGGCATCCACCTGACCGTCACCGGCGACGTGCCCGGCCTGGACGAGGCGGGCTTCGTCAAGGCCGCCGAGGACGCCAAGGCCAACTGCCCGGTCAGCCAGGCCCTGACCGGCACCACCATCACCCTCACGGCGAAGCTGGCCTGACGCCCCGACATCTCTCCACCGCCTCCTCCGCTTCGTCTGCGCCTGCCCCACCCCGGCGCGCAACCGGCGCCCAGGGGCGCGGCTTCGGCGCACGCGCCCCTGGCGCACATCATGAGATGTGCACCGGGGGCGTCCGCACGTACCGACACCCATAATCACAAAGCGGGCGAATCACCCTGGCGGCGGTCACGGCGCGTTGCCGTCGCGGCCTATGATCGGCCGAAGCGCCCTGTCCTTCACGCGGGTCCCCACGCGACAGCGCCCCACGGCGGGCGCACCGCAGCGGACCGACTCCGAGGACCACGACAGGGCGCGGAGCCGGCCGCCGGAGTCCCGACTGACCGGCCGAACCATCGTCAAGCGTCAGCAGCGGACGGGAGCATGCCGTGCCGGGCCAGAACGAGGGGGCCGACGCGCACCACCCGGGCGTGCGGCACGAGGGATCACCACACCACCACCTCGCCGCGCCGGTCCTCGACCCGGCCGCCGGACCGGTCTCCGGTTCCGCCGCTGGGCTGGTCGCCGGTTCCACTACCGCCCTCGGCGCCTGCGGGACGCTGGAGGAGCCCGAGGTGCTGCTCTGCCCCACCTGCTCGGCACCGCTCACCGACGGCACACACCGGGGCGCCACCGGCGGGACCGACCGGTTGCTGGCCGCGCTACGGGCCAGCGAGTCCCGGTTCCGGGCCGCCTTCTGCGACGCGGTCATCGGGATGGCCCTGATCGATCCCGAGGACCGGATCATCGAGGTCAACCCCGCCTTCGCCGCCCTGATCGGACGGAGCGTCGGCGAACTGGTCCGCACCCACCTGCACGAGATCATCGACCCGGAGGGCATGCCGGCCCGGCTGTTCCCCGAGCTCGTCGACGGTGAGCGGGAACGGTTCCGCGTGGAGAAGCAGCTCAAGCACCGTGAGGGCCACGAGGTCTGGAGCAAGGTCACCGTCTCGCTGATCCGGGACGGCGCCGGGCAGCCGCTCTACACCCTCGCACTGGTGGAGGACATCACCGAGCAGCGCCGGCTCGGCGACCGTCTGGAGTACCAGGCCCAGCACGACCCGCTGACCCGGCTGCCCAACCGGGCCTACTTCTTCGAACGGCTCGACGCCGCCTGCCTCACGGTGACCGAGGAGCCCACGCGTGGCGCAGCCGCCGACGGGAGCCGCCGGGTCGGTGTCTGCTACCTGGACCTAGACGGCTTCGCGGCGATCAACGAGGCCCTCGGCCACCACATCGGAGACCAGCTGCTGATCGCCGTCGCCGCCCGGCTGCGGCGCGGGCTCGACGGGCACGACACCCACCTGGTGGCCCGGATGGGCGGCGACGAGTTCGCCGTCCTGGTCACCGACAGCCTGGGCAGCGAGCAGCTGACCGAGCTGGCCGCCCGGATCCTGGAGGTGCTGGAACGTCCCTTCGACATCGCCGGGCACCGGCTGGTGATCACCGCCAGCGTCGGCGTGGTCGAGCGCTCCGTGCACGAGACCACCCCGACCGACCTGGTCAAGGACGCCGACGCCACCCTCTACTGGTCCAAGGCCGACGGCCGCGCCCGCTGGACCCTCTACGACCCGGACCGCGGCGCCCACCAGCTCACCCGCCAGCTGCTCGCGACCGCGCTGCGGCCGGCCCTGGAGCGCGGCGAGTTCACCATCGAGTACCAGCCGCTGGTCGGCCTGGCCGACGGCGCCGTGCACGGGGCCGAGGCCCTGGTCCGCTGGCGCCACCCCCGCTACGGGACGCTCTCGCCCGACCGGTTCATCCCGCTCGCCGAGGAGTCCGGCGCGATCGTGCCGCTCGGGAAGTGGGTGCTGGAGGAGTCCTGCCGCCAGGCCCGGCAGTGGCTCACCGAATTCCCGGACACCGAGACCTTCGTGAGCGTCAACCTGGCCGCCCGCCAGATCTGGGACTCCGACGTCGTCGCCGACGTCGCCCGAGCCCTCGAACACACCGGCCTGCCGGCCCGGCTGCTCCAGCTGGAGATCACCGAGAGTGCCCTGCTCGGCCCCGGCGGGCGCCCGCTGCAGGCCCTGCAGGCGCTCGCGGACATGGGGGTGCGGATCGCGATCGACGACTTCGGCACGGGCTACTCCAACCTGGCCTACCTCTCCCGGCTGCCGGTCCACGTGCTGAAACTGGACGGCACCTTCATCGAGGGCTTCCGCGACCCCGCCCCCGCGGACCGCCCCGGCCTCCCCGAGCTCGGTACCCGCCGCAGCGACGCCGACGAGCAGATCGTCGGCGCGATGGTGCAACTGGCCCACGCCCTCGGCCTGACCGTCACCGCCGAGGGCATCGAGAGCGCCGCCCAGGCCGAGCGGCTGCGGCTGACCGGCTGCGACACCGCCCAGGGCTGGTACTTCGCCCGACCGGGCGAGGCCGCGCTGGTCGCGGCCATACTCCGCGAGGGCCGCCCCGCCCTGGACGGGCGGTAGCGGCCGCCGCCGGACGCCTGGCCTCGGTCGGGCCGTACGCCTCCGCGATCAGGCCGTGGCCGTGGCAGTGGCCGTCAGGCCGTACGCCTCGGCGATCAGGCCGTAGGAGCGGAGGCGGGCCTCGTGGCCGTGGATGTGCGAGGTGACCATCAGCTCGTCCACCCCGGTCCGCTTGCGCAGGGCCTCCAGTCCGTCGGCGACCCGGCCCGGGTCGCCGAGCACGACGTTGTCGAGCCAGCTGTCGATGAAGTCCGCCTCAGCCGGGCTGTACGGGTACTGCTCGGCCTCCTCCGGGGTGGGGATCGGGCCCGGATTGCCGCGCCGCAGCCGGAGCATGCCGAGCGCGGCGGAGCGGGCGAGGCGGCGGGCCGAGGGCTCCTCGTCGGCGGCGACGGCGCTCACACCGATCAGCGAGTACGGCTCGGCGAGGACGGCGGAGGGGCGGAAGGACGAGCGGTAGAGGTCCAGGGCCGGGAGGGTGTTGGCGCTGCTGAAGTGGTGGGCGAAGGCGAACGGGAGGCCGAGGCGGCCCGCGAGTTGGGCGCTGAAGCCGGAGGAGCCGAGCAGCCAGACCGGCGGGCGGCCCTCGCCCTTGGGCACCGCGGTCAGCCGGGCGTACGGGTGCCCGGCGGGGAAGTCGCCGTCGAGGAAGTGGGTCAGCTCGGCGAGCTGCTGCGGGAAGTCGTCCGCGCCTTCGGCGTTGCCGCGGCGCAGCGCGCGGGCGGTGGCCGGGTCGGTGCCGGGGGCGCGGCCGAGCCCGAGGTCGATGCGTCCGGGGTGCAGGGCTTCCAGCAGGCCGAACTGCTCGGCGATGGCCAGCGGGGCGTGGTTGGGGAGCATCACGCCGCCCGAACCGAGCCGGAGCGTCGTGGTGTTGGCCCCGAGGTGGGCGATCAGGACGGCCGGGGTCGAGCTGGCCACCCCGGGCATGCCGTGGTGCTCGGCCACCCAGAACCGGTGGTAGCCCCACTGCTCGGCCTTGCGGGCCAGGGCGGTGGTGGCCGTCAGGGCCTCGGCCGGCGTGTAGCCGACGCCGACGGTGGCCAGGTCGAGGATCGAGAGCGGAGCGGGCGCCGCGCCGCGGGCGGTGCCCCGGATCGCCGCGCCGGCCGCCGGCTCGGTCCCGTGCTCCTGCTGGTCCTCGGTGGTCATGCCGTCCGCCCTCCTGGCTGTCCTTGAGCCGGCCTTCGTGTGGCGATCGCACGGGTCCGGGTGGGCCCGGCGGTCGCTGCTGCCGACCCGGGTCAACCACGACCGGGGGCTCGCTGTTCCCGGGTGCCGGGTGTCGTTCGGTTCCGGTCCGGACGCGTTTCGGCCATTCCGCTCAGGGCTACCGACCGACCGTTCGACTGACGGAAAGCCATCGGACGGACACGGCTGGCGACTTCACGCCAGCGCCGGAAGTCGCCAGCGCCGGGGCTCGCGACGGCGGCCGGCGTCCGGCAGTCTGGTGATCAGGAGCGGATCGCCGAGCGGGGTCCGCACTCCACCAGCAAGATCGTCGGGCTGGACCAGCTCCGAACGATCACTGCGAGCCCCCGGCGCGGCACCCCGCCCCGGGGGCTCGTTCGATGTGCGGCAGCCTTCCTCCACAGGGGACGCCCCCCTGTGCCACCGGCCCGCGCGTGCGGCCCGGCAGCGCGACCGGCGGCCGGAACCCGCGGTCGTGATCTGCGGCATACCGGGGTGCTTCATGGCATGAAAAATCGAGGCGCTAGCGTTGACCCCTACAGCCACCTGCTCGCTCGGGCGGCGTGGAGGGAGTAAGGGCCTTGAACTTCGTGGCGGCGATCGGATCCTCGTGGATCTGCGCCCTGGCTCTGTTCGCCGTGCTCGGCGACGCCCTCCTCCCCTTCATTCCCAGCGGGACGCTGGTCATCCTGGCCGTGCTCAAGACGGCGCAGATCAACGGGGCCCCGCTGCTGCTCGGCCTGGGCGTGGCAGTGGCCTCCTTCCTGGGCGACGTCCTCCTGCTTCACCTGGCGCGGCGCGGCGCCCCGATGCTGCACCGCCGGCTGGCCCGGCGCCCCAAACTCGCGGCCAGCGTGACCCGGGTCCAGGAGGCCCTGATCGAACGCCCGCACGGCGCCGCCGCCGCCGCGATGGTGGTGATCGCGCGGTTCGTCCCGGCCGGACGGACCGTCCTCGACGTGGCCATCGGCCACTCCCCCGCCCATCCGCACCGCTTCCTGCACTGGTCGGCGCTGGCGGCGCTGATCTGGGCGGCCTACATCGTGACGCTGGGCTGGCTGAACAGCCACTGGTTCAACACCGCCTGGCTGAGCCTCGTGGTCTCCTGCGCGGCGGCCACTGCGATCAGCACCGCGATCGCGCGGATGGTGCGCCGCAACCGGCGGCTTGCCGCGCTCTGACCGGCGCACCCCCGGACGGCCGCCTTCGCCGGACCCCTGCCTTCGGGCCGCTCCGCCCATCAAGGGGCAAAAGTTTTCCCAAAAGGGCGATCAACCGGGCCGAACGCTGACGAACCCCCACTGAACCCGGGCAGACCGGCGGTAGCGTAATGCGCGGGCCGCGAGGAGTGCGAAGCGTCACAGGACGGCAACAGACGCCGAATCCGTGCAGCCCAGCCGCACGCGCCCGACGTGTTGAGAGTCGTCGGAGCTCGGCGACCTTGGAGGCCGTCGCAGCAACATGGCATGCTAACGGCGGAATACTCATCAAATTGCCCGATTTGACCGGTGTGGCCGCGGACCGCCCTCACCACCGGCATCGGCACCCAGGGGAGACCATGACCAGCATCTCGCGCAGGACGGTGCTCAGTGCAACCGCTGCGACCGCAGCCCTCGGCGCGGTCTCGGCCTGCTCCAGCAGCGGATCCGGTTCGGGCCAAGGCTCCACCTCTCCCGGCTCCGGCGGCACGGGTGCCACCCAGGGCGGCAGCACCGGCGGCCCGGCCCCCGTGGTGCCCAAGGGCACCCCGATCGGCGACGGCTCCAACGCCGACACCGGCCCCCAGCCGAACCAGCCCAAGCCCGAGAAGCTCAAGCCGGGCGAGCGGCCGCCGCAGTTCGTGGTGTTCTCCTGGGACGGCGCGGGCGGCACCGACGACGGCCAGTTCCCCCGCTTCCTGAAGCTGGCGGAGCAGTACAAGGCCACGATGACCTTCTTCCTCTCCGGGATCTACGCCCTGCCCAAGGGCAAGGCCGAGCTGTACCACCCGCCGAAGCACTCGGTCGGAGCCTCCGACATCCCGTACCTGTCGGACGGCGCGGTCAAGAGCACACTCAAGCTCATCAGCCAGGCCTGGCTCGCCGGACACGAGATCGGCACCCACTTCAACGGGCACTTCTGCTCCAGCCGCCCGGACAAGAACGGGGTCAACATGTGGACCCCGGAGGACTGGCAGAGCGAGATCGACCAGGCCATCGGCTTCGTCACCCAGTGGCGGACCAACACCGGGTTCACCGACGTCGACCCGCTCCCCTTCGACTACAAGAAGGAGCTCATCGGCGGCCGCACCCCGTGCCTGGAGGGGCAGAAGGCGCTGCTGCCGACCATCGCCAAGCTCGGCTGGAAGTACGACGCCAGCTCCTCGGGCGGTCTTCAGATATGGCCGCAGAAGGTTCAGGACGGCAAGGTGTGGGACTTCCCGCTGCAGTCCATCCCGTTCCCCGGGCACACCTTCCAGGTCCTGTCGATGGACTACAACATCCTGGCCAACCAGTCCAGCGGCAGCACCAAGGGCGACCCGGCCAAGTACAACGACTGGCGCACCCAGGCCGCAAACTCCTACCTCGCGGGCTTCGAGCGCGCGTACAACAGCAACCGCGCGCCGTTCTTCGTCGGCAACCACTTCGAGCAGTGGAACGGCGGCATCTACATGGACGCCGTCGAGCAGGCGCTCAAGGAGATCGCGGGCAAGCCGGACGTCCGGCTGGTCTCCTTCAAGCAGCTCGTCGAGTGGCTGGAGGTGCAGGACCAGTCCACGCTGCGCAAGCTGCGCTCGCTCAACGTCGGGCAGGCGCCGGCGGGCGGCTGGGAGAGCTTCCTCGGCACGGCCGGCTGACGCACCGAGGGGCGGAGGCCCGCTCCCGGCCGGGAAGGGTAGGGCCGGGAGCGGTAGGGCCGGGGGCGGTAGAGCCAGAGGCGGTACGGCCGGCGGGTGTTCGAACCCCGCCGGCCTTCGCCGTTCCCGGGCCGGGCCGGACGGGCCGGGCCGGCCGGCTACCCCGCGGCGGGGGCGTCCGCGAGCAGGCTGCGGACGATGCGGTCGGCACCGGCCTCGCCCCGGAGGATCGCGTAGTGGTTGGTGCCAGAACCCTCGCGCCCGAGCCAACGACCCGATCGCTCTTCGGGGTTGGTCCGGTCGTTCTCATGCCGAATTCGCTGCAATAGCATCAATGCCCGCCACATTGGCCGGGAACCGTGGCATCTTCATGCTTGTGCGGTGAGCATCGCTCGGATTGGTTGCGATCACCGTGACGCTCGGGGAGAGTTGAGGAAGTCAAGGTCCCACGCGCCCGGAGGGGAAACCGGATAGCGCATCGGGATCCGGCATTCGAGACCGCCGTACGGGCGCGCGACCGAACCGGGCGCACAGGTCGCACACACTGGATGCGTAGGACGACAGCCCCGGAAACTGCCTGGAAACCGCAGTTCAACAGGGGTTTTCCACCCGGACGGCGCCCAGGTCGGGACAACGCAAAGCCGAGCAATGCCCAGCAGAGCCGAGCAGCGAAGCAAGGCGCGGAACTCCGGGGGGAGCAGCCATGACCACGCCGTTCACACGGCGAAAGAACGCCGGAACGGCCCGCGGGCGAGGTACCGGGAGGCTCGACGAGGCCGCCGCCCTGAGCGAGTTACCGATACCCGAAGCCCCGTACGACTACGGCCACTTCAGCCGTCTCGCCGGCCCGGCGCACGACCCGGACGAGGACGACGACGACCTCGGCGGCGGGGTCTACTGCCCCGAGCCTTCCGGCCACCACCACGGACCCGGGGCCCAGCCCGAGCCCCTCACCGAACCCGAACCCCCCGCCGCCCCCTACCGCGTCCGGTACCGCAGCCTGCTGCGCCGCGAGCCGCACCGGATCCGGGCCGTCCTGCTGCTGACGGCCGCCCCCGTGGTGGAGGCGGTGCTGCTGATCTGGCTGCTGCTGCCGGAGCACTGGCCGGAGCGGCTGGACGAGACGAACCCCCTGGTGCTGCTCGGCGACAAGCTGATGATCGGGATCATTGCCGTGGTCGAGGTGTTCCGGCTGGTCAACGTGGGCTCCAACACCCACGCGACCCTGGTCGCCCGCGATCCGATCCCCGTGACGCCGGAGCCGGGCACCCGGGTCGCGTTCCTCACCACCTGTGTGCCGGGCAAGGAGCCGCCGGAGATGGTCCGGACCACGCTGGCCGCGGCCCGCGCCGTGCGGCACGACGGGCCGTACGAGATCTGGCTGTTGGACGAGGGAAACGATCCTGCAATGCGGGCGCTCTGCGCCGAGCTGGGCGTCCGCCACTTCACCCGCGCCGGGCGGCCGCACTGGAACCGTTCCAAGGGCCGGTTCCGGGCCAGGAGCAAGCACGGCAACTACAACGCCTGGCTCCAGGCGCACGGCGACGACTATGACTTCTGGGTGTCCGTCGACACCGACCACGTTCCGCTGCCGGACTTCTGCGAGCGCATGCTCGGCTACTTCCGCGACCCCGACGTGGCATTCGTGGTCGGGCCCCAGGTGTACGGGAACTACCGCAGCTCCGGCTCGGCCGTCACCACATTCTCCGAGAGCCAGCAGTACCTCTTCCACGCGCTCATCCAGCGCGCCGGAAACCGTTACGGCGCGCCCATGTTCGTCGGCACCAACAACGCCGTCAGAATCCGCGCGCTCCAGTCGATCGGCGGGTTGTACGACTCCATCACGGAGGACATGGCGACCGGCCTGGAGTTCCACCGGAGCCGGAACCCGGAGAGCGGAGAACGCTGGAAGTCCGTGTACACCCCGGACGTGCTCGCGGTCGGCGAAGGCCCGTCCTCCTGGACCGACTTCTTCTCCCAGCAACTGCGCTGGAGCCGGGGCACCTACGAGACCCTGCTCACCCAGTACTGGCGGGTGTTCTGGCAGCTCTCGCCGGGCCGGCTGCTCAACTACTCGCTGATGGTGGGCTTCTACCCGATGGCCGCGCTCACCTGGCTGCTCGGCGGTCTGTCCGGCGTGCTCTACCTGGGCTTCGGCGCCTCGGGCGTCCACGTCTCCTCCGAGATCTGGATGATGCTCTACAGCGACGCCGCCGCGCTCCAACTCCTGCTCTACACCTGGAACCGCAAGCACAACGTGAGCCCGCACGAGCCGGCCGGCTCCTCCGGGGTCGCCGGAATGGTGATGTCGGCACTCTGCGGCCCGATCTACGCGGCCTCGCTGCTGCAGGCGCTGGTGCGCCGCCGCAGCCGCTTCGAGGTGACACCGAAGGGCCGCTCGGCCAGCACCGACCGTCTCGGCACCTTCCGCTTCCACCTGTTCTGGACGCTGGTGTTCGGCGGCGCGCTCACCGCCTCCCACTTCACCGGCTACGACCACGTCGCGATGCGCACCTGGGCCTGGATCGCCCTGGCGCTGACCCTCCTGCCGATCCTGATCCTGGCCGGTGACGCCGTACGCCGCCGCAGCCGGCCGACCGCCACCCTCACCGTCACCGGCGGCCCCGCGGCGACCCCGAAGGTCCTCCTGGAGAAGCGCCGTCCGCGCCACGCCCGCGACCCCCGGGCGGTGCCGACCGCCGGAACCGGACCGCACGCACGGACGGCACCGGAGCAGCCGCCGTTCACCCTCCCCGCACCCGACCGGGCCGGGAGCGGCACCCCCATCCACTGAGGGAGCAACCACCGTGAGGATCCACCAGACCGGCCGCACCAAGCGCCTCGCCCTCGGCAGCACCGTCGCGCTGGCGGTGGCCGGGATGAACGCGCCGGCCGTCCTCGGCTTCGCGAACCAGCAGTACCACCACTACGTGATCAACCGCCCCGAGTACAAGGCGCAGTACGGCCACTGGCAGACCCTGACGCTGCCCGCCGAGTTCCGGGTCAACGCCGTCCACGCCACCCTGCTGCGCACCGGCAAGGTCCTGATCGTGGCCGGCTCCGGCAACGACGAGAAGCAGTTCAACGCGGGCACCTTCAAGAGCCTGCTCTGGGACCCGGCCAAGAACACCTACAAGCTGATACCCACCCCGGCCGACATGTTCTGCGGCGGGCACACCTCGCTGCCGGACGGCCGGGTCCTGGTGGCCGGCGGCACCCAGCGGTACGAGAAGCTGACGGGCGTGGTGAAGAAGGCGGCCGGCGTCATGCGGGTGCGCAACGAGAGCCCGGAGCGCGACCGGGCCCTCCCGAAGGGCACCGTGTTCGTCGCCCCGAACGGCCGCGAGTACGCCAGCACCGTCCCGGTGACCGTCCCGGCCGCGACCAAGAGCGGCTCCGGCCCGCAGACCGTCGTCACCGCCGGCGAGCAGCACGTGTTCGTGGAAGCGGTCGGCACCGGACCCGACTACGTCGCCGGCTCCCCCGCCCAGTACCGGGTCAAGGGCCTGAGCGGCGCCGACGCCCACAACGTCTACGGGCAGAGCGACAAGCTGACCCTGGACAAGCAGGAGTACCAGGGCATCCGCTCCGCCTTCGAGTTCAACCCGGACACCGAGCTGTACGAGCCGGTCACCGACATGGCCTACGCCCGCTGGTACCCGACGCTGACCGGGCTCGGCGACGGCCGGGTGGTCACCGTCTCCGGGCTGGACGACACCGGCGAGATCCTCAACGGCAACACCAACGAGGTCTACGACCCGAAGAACAAGACCTGGGCCAAGGCACCCGACCACTACTTCCCGACCTACCCGGCGATCTTCCTCACCGCCTCCGGCAAGCTCTTCTACTCCGGCTCCAACGGCGGCTACGGCCCAGCCGAGAAGGGCCGCGAGCCCGGCGTGTGGGACCTGTCGGACAACAGCTTCCAGCCCGTCCCCGGCCTGCGCGACCCGGGCCTGACCGAGACCTCCTCCTCGGTGCTGCTGCCGCCCGCGCAGGCCCAGAAGGTGATGCTCCTCGGCGGCGGCGGCGTCGGCGAGTCACCGCTGTCCACGGCGCGCACCGACATCGCCGACCTCTCCGCCGCCAGGCCCTCGTTCACCCCGGGCCCGGACCTGCCGGCCGGCGGCACCCGCTACCTCAACAGCGTGATCCTCCCGGACGACACCGTCCTCACCACCGGCGGCTCCAGCGGCTACCGCGGCCGGGGCGACAGCGACCTGCTCAAGGCGCAGGTGTACCACCCGGATTCCGGCAGCTTCACCACCGCCGCCGAGCCGGCCGTCGGCCGCGACTACCACTCGGAGGCACTGCTGCTGCCCGACGGTCGGGTCGCCGTGCTCGGCTCCAACCCGCTCTTCGCCGACAAGGCCGAGACCCAGCCCGGCGGCTTCGAGCAGCGCATCGAGATCTACACCCCGCCCTACCTGTACCGCGGCGACCGCCCGCAGGTGGGCACCGCGCCGCAGGCGGCGAAACTCGGCGGCACCGTCAGCGTCGGCACCTCCCGGCCGGACGCCGTCGCCACGGCCAAGCTGATCCGGCCGAGTTCGGTCACCCACGTGACGGACGTCGAGCAGCGCTCGGTCGCCCTGGACATCACCGGACGGACGGCGGACGGCGTCTCGCTCACCCTCCCCGGCAACCCCAACCTGCTGCCGCCGGGCTGGTACATGCTGTTCCTGACGGACACCGCCGGCACCCCGTCGGTCGCCCGCTGGATCCAGGTCACCGCGTGAGTCGGCGAGCCGGCGTGTCGGTGAGCCGACTGCGTCGCCGAGCCGGTGACCATGCCCGGTGCGTCGCCGAGCCGGTGAGCCGGTGACCGTGTCCCGGCGCGCCGGGATCCCCGGCCTCAGCGCGTCGCCTGCGCCAGCCCGAGCGCGTACGGCAGCCAGAACTCGCCCGCCCGGGGCTCGCCGCGGCCGCAGTCGCCGTCCGACTCCCCCGGGTTCTTGATCCACAGGTAGGCGTCCACCCCGGTCCGGCCGGTGTCGGCGGTCGGCCGCTCGCCGAGGGCGCGCCCCGGCGGGTTGCACCAGGAATCGCCGCCCAGCGCGCCGTTGCCGCTGCGGCTGGTGTCGATGACGAAGTGCTTGCCGCCCAGCGCGGCCGAGAGCCGGGCGCCGTACGCCGCGTTCCGGTCGGTGTCGTAGAAGTTGGCGACGTTCACGGCGAAGCCGTCCGCGGCGGCGATGCCCGCCTTGCGCAGGGCGGCGGCCAGCTCGTCCGGGTCCTGCGCCCAGCCGGGGTTGCCCGCGTCCAGGTAGACCCGGACGTTCGGGCGCTTCTTCAACTCCTGCACGGCGAAGGCCAGCAGGCCGTACCGTTCGGCGGCCAGGTCGCCCTTGATGCCGCAGTTGTCCAGGGTGTGCGCGACGGCGTCCGGCTCCAGCACCACCCAGGCCCCGCGGTCGCCGAGGGCCTGCCCGACATCGGTGATCCAGGCCCGGTAGGCGGCGGCGTCGGGGGCGCCGCCGGCCGAGTACTGGCCGCAGTCCCGGTGCGGGATGTCGTACGCGACGAAGACCGCCGTCCGGCCTGCCTCGGCGGCCCGGCGACTCACCTGCTCGGCGATCTCCTTGGCGCCCTGCTCACCGAGCCACTGCGAGGAGGGCTGGGAGGCGATCCGCAGCAGCGTGTCCGCCTCCGCCGTCCGACCCTGACCGCGCAGCACGGCCACCTGCCGGGCGGCGTTGGTCCGGTCGGAGACGTAGAAGGCCTGTCCGGGCAGCTGGGCGAGGCCACCGGGCCCGCCGACAGAGCCGGCTCCGCCGGAGGCTGAAACGCTGGACGAGGAGGGCCCGGCGCCCGTCCCGCTGCCGCCGCCCGTACCGCTACAGCCGGACACGGCCACCAGCACCCCGGCCAGCGCCGCCCCCACGGCCCACCGCGAGGCCCCCGCCCTCGCCCACCGAAACGTCGTCGCCCGCCTCAGCCCGTGCACGTACCGCCCCTCCCAGGACCGGTCCGACGACCGGACGGCACCAGCTAAGCACACCGGGGACCGGCCGACGGCCACCAGCGGTGAACGCCAAGTGGCCGTGGGTGAACGGGAGATCGAACCCGCCCGGCCCACGGCCACCCGACATCGGGACCCGCCCCCGACGGGCCCCGGCCCCGAACTCAGGCCTGCTTCAGGTTGGGCACCTGCCAGTCGATCGGCTCGCCGCCGAAGCTGTCCAGCGCGGCATTGATCTGCGAGAACGGACGGCTGCCGAAGAACAGCTTGGCGGACAGCGGCGACGGGTGCGCGCCCTGCACCACCACGTGCCGCTCGGTGTCGATCAGCGGGAGCTTCTTCTTCGCGTAGTTGCCCCACAGCACGAAGACCACCGGCTCCTCGCGCTCGCTCACCGCCTTGATCACCGCGTCGGTGAACTTCTCCCAGCCCTTCGCCTTGTGCGAGTTCGCCTCGTGCGCGCGGACCGTGAGCACCGCGTTGAGCAGCAGCACACCCTGCTCGGCCCAGTGCATCAGGTAGCCGTTGTCCGGGGCCGGGACGCCCAGGTCTGCGTCCAGCTCCTTGAAGATGTTGCGCAGCGACGGCGGCGTCTTGGTGCCGGGCAGCACGGAGAAGCTCATGCCGTGGGCCTGGCCGTTGTCGTGGTACGGGTCCTGGCCGAGCACCAGCACCCGGACCTTGTCGTACGGAGTGGCCTCCAGCGCGGCGAACTCCTGGCCGCTCGGCGGGAACACCTCGTGCTCCGCGCGCTGGGCGGCCACGAAGGCCGCCAGCTCGGCGAAGTACGGCTTCTCCGCCTCGGCACCCAGCACCCCGCGCCAGGACTCGGGCAGCTCCAGCCCGCCGCCCCCGCCGGCCTCGACCACGCCCGCCTCGACCGTGTCCGTCACGACATCTACCTCCCACACCGCGGCTGCTGCGCCGCACGCCCTCTTTCACCCCGAACGCTACACAGGCCCACCGACAACTCACTCCACAGGAGCGGACGCGGGCGCCGGAACAGCGGCGGGAGTGGGAGTGGGTACGGGAGCAGGGGCGGCAGTGGCCGCAGGAGCAGGGGCGGCTGCGGGAACCCGGGCGGCGGAACGCGAGGCGCGCTCCACCCGGAGGTGCTCCAGCACGTTGAGCGTCACCAGCAGCACCGCCAGCGTCGCCAGGACCACCAGGGCCGGCAGCCGCACCATCGCGGGCAGCAGCACCAGCACCACCACCGCCGCGATGATCCGGGTCGTCGCGACCTGACGGAACATCATCCAGCGCGTGTACCCGAAGGTCAGCAGGTACAGTCCGCATCCGCCGTACAGCAGCGTCACCGACCCCGGGCCGAGCGCCCGCCACGGGTCCGCGACCGTCTCCCCGAAGCCGACCGCCACCCCGATCACCCCGGCGACCAGCGCCAGGTGCCCGTACTGGAAGATCCGCCGGACCACGTCCCGGCGCGAGTCGGCGATCACCACCGCGTGCCGCATGGCGTCGGCCGCGTACACGAAGTACTGCCACCACAGGCCCGCCGAGATGGTGAACGCGACCGCGACGGCAGCGAGTTCGGCCCCGTCCAGCCGGGCGGAGGCCGCCGTGCCACCGATCCCGACGATCGACTCGCCGAGTGCCACCAGCAGGAACAGGGCGAACCGCTCCGGCATGTGCGCCGGGTGGTAGGCGACCCTCGCGAGCCGCCGCCGGAACAGCACCGGCGCGCCCAGGTCACAGAGCGCGGCCGTCGCCCACAGCACCAGGCGCGGCCCGTCCGGCAGCAGTCCGCCCGCCACCAGCAGCGGCCCGCTGACCAGCACACCCACCCCGTACGGGCCGCGCCAGACGCCCGGGATGCGGGCCAGCAGGAGCAGCAGCACCACCCGGGCCAGCCAGTACGCGGCGCCGAGCAGCGCGCCCCGCCGGCCGTACGCGCCCGGGATCGCGAGCGCCATGAACAGGCCTGCCAGACCGACCAGCAGGATGCCCAGGCGGTCCCGCACGTTGTCCACGTCCCGGATGTTGGCCTGCACGGTGGTGCCCACCCAGCACCAGTACACCGGCACGAACACCACCAGCGCCCGGACCAGGCCGGCCGCGTCGTGGTGGTGGTGCAGCAGGCCGGAGACCTGGGTGATCGCGAAGACGAAGACCAGGTCGAAGTAGAGCTCCGCCCAGGTGACCCGCTTCTCCTCCGGCCCCGCCGGCTCCGGGCCCACCGCTTCCGGGCCCCCTAGCTCCGGGTCCTGCAGCTCCAGGTCCCGTAGCTCCAGGTCCCGTAGCTCCGGGTCCCGTAGCTCCGGGTCCGGTGATTCCCCCGTCGCACTCATCCGCGCCCTGCCTCCCGCGAGCCGAAACGTACGAAGCGGGCCCCGCCCCGGCGAACGGCCGGGACGGGGCCCACGACAGCACCGCAGAGGCTAGACCAGCTCGACCAGGTCCGCGATCGAGTTGACCACGCGGGTCGGCCGGTACGGGAAGCGCTCCACGTCGGTGGCGGAGGTCAGGCCGGTGAGCACCAGGATGGTCTCCATGCCGGCCTCCATGCCCGCGACGATGTCGGTGTCCATCCGGTCGCCGATCATCACGGCGGTCTCGGAGTGGGCGCCGGCGGTGTTCAGGGCCTCCCGCATCATCAGCGGGTTGGGCTTGCCGACGAAGTACGGGTCGACGCCGGTCGCCTTGGTGATCAGCGCGGCGACCGAGCCGGTGGCCGGCAGCACGCCCTCGGGGGAGGGGCCGGTCTCGTCCGGGTTGGTGCAGATGAACCGGGCGCCCTGGTTGATCAGGCGGATCGCCTTGGTGAGCGCCTCGAAGGAGTAGGTGCGGGTCTCGCCGAGGACCACGTAGTCGGGGTTGTTGTCCGTCAGGACGTAGCCGGCCTGGTACAGCGCGGTGGTGAGCCCGGCCTCGCCGATCACGTAGGCAGTGCCGTTCGGGCGCTGGCTCTTGAGGAACTTCGCGGTGGCCAGGGCCGAGGTCCAGATGCACTCCTCCGGCACCTCGAGGCCCATCCCGGCCAGGCGGGCGCTGAGGTCGCGCGGGGTGTAGATCGAGTTGTTGGTGAGGACCAGGAAGGGCTTGCCGGACTCCCGCAGCCGGCGCAGGAACTCCTCCGCCCCGGGGATCGGTGTGCCCTCGTGGATGAGGACCCCGTCCATGTCGGTCAGCCAGGACTCAATGGGCTTGCGGTCTGCCACGTGCGTGTCTCCCGAAGTGTTGCAACGTCTTGGGTCGTGCGAGGGCCCTGACGCGGCACAGCCTAATCCGCACACCTGGCCGACGGCACCACGTCCTGCCCACCGGACCGTGCCGGCCGGGAGTCGGTCGGGAGTCGGGAGCACTCCCCCGTGGCCGTGCACCAAACCGGGAGCAACCGGGCGCCTCGTGATTGAGTGGGTCGCATGAGCCCGCAGACCTCCCGCCCCCTGTCCGACCGGCCGTCGCCCGACCGGCCCCTGCCCGACCGGCCGTTGCGCGTCGGCCTGATCGGCTACGGCCTGGCCGGCTCCGCCTTCCACGCGCCGCTGATCGCCACCACGCCGGGGCTGCGGCTGGACGCCGTGGTCACCGCCAACCCCGAGCGCCGCGAGCAGTTGGCGCGCGAACACCCCGACGCCCGTGCCGTGGACACCCCCGAGCAGCTGCTCGCCGACCCGGAGGCGCTCGACCTGGTGGTCATCGCCTCGCCCAACCGCACCCACGCCCCGCTCGCCCGCGCCGCCCTGCGGGCCGGGCTGGCCACCGTGGTGGACAAGCCGCTGGCCGGCACCGCCGCCGAGGCGCAGGAGCTGTGCCTGCTCGCCGAGGAGCGTGGCGTCCTGCTGTCCGTCTTCCAGAACCGGCGCTGGGACGGCGACTTCCTCACCGTCGACCGCCTGGTGCGCGGCGGCGCGCTCGGCCGGGTGCACCGCTTCGAGTCCCGCTTCGAGCGCTTCCGCCCGAAGCCCAAGCCGGGCTGGCGCGAGCTGGCCGACCCGGCCGAGGTCGGCGGCACGCTGTACGACCTGGGCAGCCACCTGGTCGACCAGGCGCTGACGCTGTTCGGGCCGGTCGAGACGGTGTACGCGGAGATCGACGTGCGGCGCGACGGCGCGGTCGTGGACGACGACGCCTTCCTCGCCCTCACCCACGCCTCCGGCACCCGCTCGCACCTGTGGACCAGCGCCATCACCCCGCTTATCGGCCCCCGGCTGCGGGTGCTCGGCGACACCGCCGGGTACGTCAAGTCCGGCATGGACCCGCAGGAGGCCGACCTGCGGGCGGGCCTGCGCCCCGACGGCGCGCACCCGTGGGGAGCGGACGAGCCCTCGCACTACGGCACCCTCGGCACCGACGAGTCCACGATCTCCCTCCCGACCGACCCGGGCGACTACCCCGCCTACTACGCGGGCATCGCCGCCGCCCTGGCCGACCCGGGCACCCCGCCCCCGGTCGACCCGCGCGACGCGGTGGCCACCCTCACCGTCCTGGAGGCTGCCCGCGCCTCCGCCGTGACCGGGACGACGGTCCGGCTGGACTGACGAACGCTCCCGTCTGCCCCGGCGAACGCTTCCGCCGGGGCTGGCGAATGCTCCCGCCTGGGCCGGCGAACGCCTCGCCGGAACCTTCCGCCGCCCCGAACGCGACTCCTACGATGAGCGGATGAGCAGTCAGCGGGGGCGGCAGATCAGCGTCGAGGAACGCCACGAGCGCGAACAGGCCTGGCTCGTCGAACAGAAGAAGCGCGAGAAGGCCTGGACCGCGGAGTTCGAGAAGCGCCAGAAGGTCCTCGAAGCCGAGGACCGGGAACGCCGGCACGTCACGTCCATCGCCGCCGAACGCGCGGCCTGGGCGGAGGGCAAGCGCGCCGGATCGGTCGGCTTCATCGACGTCACCGGGCCCGACGAGGTGCCCGTACGGATCGCGGTGATGTGGCTCGGACGGTTCCGGGCCACCCGCAAACCGCTGAACGACTACGACCCGTTCCGACACGTCGACGGCACCGGCGGCGGCGGTGACGGGCTCATCCTGCTCGTCCTCTACACCGTCCTCATCGGCCTGAACTCCGGCCTGCGCTGGCTGGTCCTCCGACTGGCCGACCGCCCGCGCTGGGCCGTCGCCGCCGCCATGGGCCCCGACCGGGGCAAGGGCGGCCCGAACAACATCGTCCTGCTGCGCAGCCGCAGCCGGCGCAGGGCCCTGCGGTCCGCGGCCGCCCTCGCCGACCGGGTCGAACAGGACGGAACCGCCGCCCTCACACCCGCCGCCCTCACACCCCGATGACCTCCACCGCCGAACCCAGCCCCCGGAAGTCCGCCACATTGCGGGTGTACAGCGGCAGCCCGTGGGCGGAGGCCACGGCGGCGATCATCAGGTCGATCCGCCGCGGCCGCGGCTGCCGCCCGGCGGCGATGGTCAGGGTGACCAGCGTCCCGTAGCGGGCGGCGGCGGCCGCGTCGAAGGGCAGCGGGTCGAAATCGGCCATCGCCGCGCCCAGCACCTCCAGCCGGGCCGCCCGGCTGGCCGGATCCCGGGCCATCGACACGCCCTGCTGCAACTCCGCGAACGTGATCGCGGTCAGCTCCGGCACAACCGGAAGGTCCGCCGGGCTGAGCAGCGCCAAGTCGATGTAGACACAGGTGTCCAGCACCCCGGCGGGCCGCCGCCGGGACGCCCTCCGGCGCTCAGCCACGCCGCCGCTCGAACGGATCGTCGCCCTCGTCCCCCACCAGCTCCTCGGGCCCGAAGTCCTCCTCGGCCTCCTTGCGCATCTGCTGGTAGTCCACCCGCGGCAGCTTCACGTGCCGCGCCACCAGCTCCTCCGCCGTGAGCCGCCGCCGCCCGGACACCGGCCGCAACTCCGCGACCTCGACCCCGTTCCTGGTGATGTGGAAGATCTCCCCCGCCTCCACCGCATCCATCACCGCGGCGGAGTTGTTCCGGAACTCCCGCTGGGTAATCGTCTTCATGCCTTCCAAGGTAGCCCCGCGTAGCACCGATGGCTACACCTCGCGCATCCCTGCGAAAACCCCTCCTCCCCGCGCCCCGTCCGCTAGGTTCGACCACTGATCGTTCACACAGAGGGGGCTCGACCCCGCGGTGCGGGCCGGGCTGCTCACGGCTGATGCGGACAAGCTGATCAAAGCCGGGGTCCAGGGCAAGTCGACCAACATCGCGGGTACGAACATCACGGATGCAGACATGGCGAAGCTGCACCAGGCCGGTCTGGCGCAGGAGTACGACATCAGCGGGCGAAGCACACCGATGACCTGGAGCGGAAGTGGTGGCGCCCCGATGCAGCCGGCCGGTTCCGGTGAGCGGAACGCCGACCGCGAGGGCACCGTCACGGCCCCTGGGAGAGAAACGCGATGAAGTATCGACGGGTACTACTGGCGGTTTTGCTGCCGCTGGTGCTGATCGCCTGTGTCGTGGGAGCCAGGCACTGGGTGCTGGAGCTGGAGCGGAACCCGCCTGCGGACAGCGGGCGACCCGGGTCGTGGACGACGGTCACGTCGGAGTACGTCGTGGAGTTCTCTCGGGTACGGCCGCCCGCGTCGGCGAGCGAGGTGCGGTGGGCGTACCTGAGGGGCTTCCAGGACGATCTGGCGTTCCTCTCGTTCCGGCTGCCGCCAGGTGAGGCGCAGGGGTTCCTGGCTGGCCTGGGGATGGCGACGGAACCGGACACCGGCCACGCCTTCGGCACCTATTCGCTGGAGGGATTCCGTCAGGCCGGGGCGCCGGATCCGTTGACCGCAGGACCCCTGCGGCACGGCTCGTTCATCGCCGAGCCGCTGCCCGGGCACAGCAAGCGGCTCGCGGCTACCGTCTGGTTGGCGGCGGAGGGGGACGGGGGGACGCGGGTGTGGGTGGACGCGGGGGATTCGCCGTGACGGAATCCGGAGGCGGGCGGGAACCCGATTGGCCGTAGGATCGTCCTGCTTGTACGTCCGGAGCCGTCGAGACACCGAGGGAGGAGCGGGGCCATGGCTGTTGTCGCGATGTTGCTCGGGCTGCTCCGGGTGTTGACCGGGGACCTGGTGAGCAGCAACGGGACATTGGCGTCCGTTGCCGCCGTCGCGGCCGTGGTGTTGGTGGCCGGGGCGGTTGCCGGGGCGTTGGCCGGGGCTCGGCTCCTGGGGGCGCGGGCGCCGGCGGTGGTGCGCAGCGGGGTGCTGCGGCGTCGGGCGTTCCGTACGGCGTTCCTTCCGCAGCGTGATCCGGATGCCCGGGGCCGGCGACGCCCCAGGGCGCCGGGGGCGGCCCTGGCGGCCGCGTAAGCCCTTGTAGTTCCGTACTTCTTCGCGGCCGTCCTCCGCCGACCACTCATGTTCTGAGACCCCGGAGGGCTCGCTTCACCATGTCCGTTCTCACCGTTCTCGATCCGGCCGTCGCCGTTGCGCACGCCGTCGTCGCCGCTTTCGCCCACGTCCTGCCGACCGCGTTGGCGATCGTGCTGTTCACCGTCGCCGTGCGGCTCGCGCTGCATCCGCTGGCGCGGGCGGCGGCGCGTGGGGAGAAGGCGCGGTCCGTGCTCGCGCCGAAGGTCGCCGCGTTGAACAAGAAGTTCAAGGACCGGCCGGAGAAGCTGCGGGAGGCGCTGGCCGAGATGTACCGGAAGGAGCAGGTGTCGCCGTTCGCGGGGTGTCTGCCGCTGTTGGTGCAGATCCCGTTCTTCTCGGTGATGTACCGGCTGTTCACCACGCCGAACGACCTGCTCGACCACACGCTGTTCGGTGTGCCGCTGGGCCTGCACGTGACGGGGGCGCACGGGGCCGGGCAGGTCGTGGTGTTCGGGGTGCTGTACGCGGGGATGGCGGCGGTGGGGTACGTCAACTTCCGCCGGGCGCGGCGGGCGGCGGCGGCGCAGCCCACCCCTCAGCCGGGGGCGGGGCTGCTGCCGTTCCTGTCGTTCGGGTCGGTGCTGTTCGCGCTGTTGGTGCCGGTGGCCGCCGCGCTGTACCTGCTGACGACGAGCGCGTGGTCGGCGGCCGAGCGGGCCTGGCTGTACCGGGGCGGGTCACCGGTGTCGGCGGCCGCGCTCGTCGGCTGAGCCCCTGCTCAGAAGTGGCGCAGCAGTTCGGGGAAGGCCCCGAGCTGCAGCGTCGCCTCGTCCGGGCCGAGGTCCTCGTGCTCCAGCACCCAGGTGTGCTGGTGCGGGATGTAGACGGTGCGCAGGCCGGCCCGGTAGGCGGGGGCGATGTCGGACTTGGGCGAGTTGCCGATCATCCAGGTCCGGTCCGGGTCGAGGCCGAGGGCGGCGGTCAGCTGCCGGTAGGTGTCGACCGACTTCTCGGCCACGATGTGGATGCCCCGGAAGTGGTGGTCGACGGTGGACGCCGTCACCTTGCGCTGCTGCTCGTCCTGGTCGCCCTTGGTGAGCAGCAGCAGGTGGTGGCGGTCGGCGAGGGCGCTGAGGGTGTCGGCGACGCCGGGGATCAGTTCGACCTGCCGGTTGCCCAGCGGGGCGAGGAGTGCGTCGATCCGGGCCTGGTCGGCCGGGGTGGCGGTGCGGCCGTTGTTGAGCTGCTGGAGGCAGTCGACGAGGCTCTGCCGGAAGACGGCGGCGCCGTAGCCGAGGGCGGCGGAGTTGGCGGCTTCGATGTCGTCCAGGAGGGAGCGGGTGCGGTCCCGCTCGGCCGGGGTGGCGACCCAGTCCAGGAAGCCGTCGATGGCCCGCTCGAAGAGGACGTTGTTCTCCCAGAGGGTGTCGTCGGCGTCGAATATGAGGATCTGGTCGGTGTGCATCCGGTGGTCTCCAGGGGGAAGGTGCGTCAGGCGGGCGGGAGCAGGCGGGCGGCGCGGGTGAGGGTCTCGCGGAGGTTGTCCTCGGTGGTGCGCTGCTGGGCCTCCTCGACGGTGAGCCACTCCAGTGGGGAGGCCGGGTTCTCCGGCCGGGCCAGGTCCGGGCTGTCGGTGGCCAGGAGGAAGCGCAGGTCGGCGTGCTCGTGAGCGGGTTCGACGGGCGAGGCGGGGACGGGGACGACGGCGAGGTGGACCAGCGCGGCGTCGGGCCACGGGGTGAGGTCGGCGAGGCCGGTCTCCTCCAGGCCCTCGCGCAGGGCGATGTCCAGCGGCCGGGTCTCGCCCGGGTCGCCGTGGCCGCCGACCTGCAGCCAGGCCTGCTGGCGGACGTGCCAGCGCAGCAGGACGCGGCGGGTCGGCGGGTGGACGATCAGCGCGGAGGCGGTGAAGTGGAGCGGGAAGGTGCCGCGGTTCCAGGGGTCGGCGGCTCCGAGGAGGTGGCGGGCCCGCTCGTGGTCGGCGGTCTCCACCGGACCCTGCGGGCGGTGGTCGTCCAGCAGTCGGGCCAGGTCGGGGCTGTGCGACGGGCCGTCTGTGGTCACCATGGATCTGTACTCCTCGTTCCGCTCCGGGACCGATCCGGGACGTTCCCCCGGGCTGCCGCGGACCGCTTCGGCGGTGTCAACGGGCTTGTGGGGAAAGGGCGGTCGGGCCCGGGGCTTCCGGTTCCGGCGAACCCGCGCAGCCTAGCCCGGGGGCCGTCGGGCGGCCCACCGGTTTTCGCCCGGCCGCACCGGCGGTACGGCCGCGCCGGGGCGGGAGTGCCGGCCGGGAGTTGGACGGCGTGCCGGCCGCGCCGTGGTGGCCGGTCCGGCCGGGCCGCCGGGGCCGTACCGGCTGGTCGGGGCGTTCCCCGGAGGTCGTAGCCTGTGGTGATCGTTTCGGGACAGGTGGAGGGATGTCGTCATGGTGGCTGCTCCGGCGCTCGCCGAGCTGCGCGAGGTGTGCCAGCCGCAGGCCAAGCTGCAGAGCCGCAACGGTGAGCACTGGGCGGGCCGGCTGTACATGCGGCGGATCTCGTTGCGGACCACCCGGCAGCTGGTCCGCACCTCGGTGTCGCCGAACACCCTCACCTGGGTGATGGTGGTGTGCGGGGTCGGCGGCGGCGCGGCCCTGCTGATCCCGGGCCTGACCGGCGCGGTGCTGGCGGCCGTGCTGTTCCAGCTGTTCCTGCTGTTCGACTGCGTGGACGGCGAAGTGGCGCGCTGGAAGCGCCAGTTCAGCATGGCCGGTGTGTATGTGGACCGGCTGGGCGCGTACCTGGCGGACGCCGCGCTGATGATCGGCGCGGGCGTCCGGGCGGCGCGCGGCGGCTCGGAGCTGTGGGTGTCGGCGGGCCTGGCGGCCGCGCTGGGCGTGGTGCTGCTCAAGGCCTCGACGGACCTGGTGGACGTGGCCCGCGCCCGCAGCGGGCAGGCCCCGGCGGACGAGGAGTCGACGCAGCCGCGCTCCCAGGGCATCGCGACGGCTCGTCGGCTGGCCTCGCTGTTCAAGATCCACCGGGTGACCAACGGCATCGAGGCCTCGCTGGTGCTGCTGGCGGCGGCCGCGGTGGACGCCGGGCTCGGCAACCTGGACGCGACGCGGGCGACGCTCGCGGGGATCACGGTGATCACCTGGGGCATGGTGGTCGCGCACCTGGCGTCGATCCTGTCGTCCTCGCGCCTGCGCTGAGCGCGCCAAGCCCCGAGTAGAGCCGGCCTCCCGGGCGGGACAGGTGAGGAGTTCCTCCCCCGCCCGGGGGAGGAATGCCGGCGAAGCCCGTCCCCGGGTGGACGCGGGGGGCCGGTGCCGGGCGGGACGGTAGGGGCATGACGATGACCCAGCCCGCCGCCACCACCCACGTCACCCCCGGTACCGGCACCCCCGCTACCGGCACCGCCGCCGTGCCGGCTCCGCCCCGGTGGGCCGTGCGCGCCGCCCACGTCGCGGCCGTCACCGCGCTGCCGGCCGGGCTGTGGCGGCTCGGCCTGGTCGCGGGCTGGCACGGCGGGTACACCGACGCGGGCTACCAGGCGATGGGCTTCACCGGGTGGGGCGCGGTGTGGCCGGTCTTCCTGAGCCTGTTCACCGAGGCCCTGGCCCTGCTCACCCTCGGGCTGGTCCGCCCCTGGGGCACGGTGCCGCCGCGCTGGGTCCCGTTCGTCGGCGGGCGCCCGGTCAGTCCCCGCGCGGTGGTCCGCGCGGCCCTGCTCGGAGCCGCCGGGCTGGCCGTGCTCTGGACGCCCTTCGCCGGGTGGTGGGCCGTGCCGGGCACGGGCATGACCCCGCTGGGCCACTTCCTGGTGGGCTTCCTCTACCTGCCCACCGTCGCCTGGGCGCCGCTGCTGGTCGCCGTGGCCGTGTCGTACCACCGCCGCCACCGGACGGCGACGACAGCGGCGGCCCCGTGATCCGGGCCTGATCCCGAAACGCCGCACCCCTTCTCCGGAACCAATCGGACTACATATTCTGTCCAACGACATATACAGTTGTCCGACAGAAGGGGTGTGGCCCATGCCGCCACTCACCACCACCCGACCCACCAGCGCCCAGCCCGCGACCGCCCAGTCCACAACCGCCGGGCCCACCACCACCCGACCCACGACCACCCGGCTCACCGCCGCCGCGACCGCCGCCCTGCTCGCCACCGTCCGGTGGACCGCCGCCCGGCCCGGCGTCGCCCTGCTCGTCGGGTACGCCGCCGAGCTGCTGTTCCGGCTCGTCCTCGTCCGGCACATGAGCTTCCCGTCCGTCCACCCCGACGAGGACTCCTACCTCGTCCTGGCGCGCGTCCTCGCCGGCCGCCCGCCGACCGAGATCCCGGTCGGCGTGGTCATACCCGGCGGCTACCCCCTGCTGATCTCCCCCGTGCTGCGCTTGGCCGACGACCCGGTGACCGCCTACCAGGCGATCATGGTCATCAACGCCGTGGTCAACGCGCTGGTCCTGCCGCTCGCCTACGTCGCCCTGCGCCGGCTCGGCCTGGGCCGCCGACTCGCGTTCGCCTTCGGCGGCGTGACCGGCCTGCTGCCGCCGGTGGTCTTCTACTCGCAGTTCGTGCTGACCGACGCCGTGCTGCCCGTCCTGGTGCTCGCCTGGCTGCTCTGCCTGCACGGCTGGCTCGCCGACGGCTCGCTGCGGCGCCGCACCTGGCACGCCGTCGGTGCGGGCGCGTCCGCCGGTTACGCGATGGCCGTGCACGATCGCGGCGGCGTGGTGGTGGCGTTGACCGCCGCCGTGTTCCTCGGTGTCCTGCTGCTGCGCCGCGCGCCGTGGCGCGCCACCGCCGCCGGGTTCGCGACGCTCGGCCTCGGGGTGCTCGGCGCGCAGCTGTTGTCGGCCTGGCTGCACGCGCAGTTCGCCGTCCAGAACAGCGATGTCGGTGGGTTCCTCTGGCGGGGCCTGACCGACCCGGAGGCCGCCCAGCGCACGCTCACCCGGACCGCCGGGCAGATCTGGTGCTTCACCGTCTCCACCTGGGGTGTCGGCGGACTGGCCGTCGTCGCCTGCCTGTGCGCGGTGGTCGACCGCCGCCGCCCCCAGGCGCTCCGGATCACCGGCGGCCTTCTGGTGGCGCTGTTGTTCGGGACCGCCCTGGCCTCCGCCGCCGCACTACCGGCCGACGGCCGGATCGACGACTGGGTGTACGCCCGCTACACCTCCTACCTCGTTCCGGCGGCCTTCGTCGTGGGCGCCGCGGTGCTCGCGAGGTGCGGACGCCGCACCCTGGTCCGGACGGCGACGGCGACGGCGGGGCTCACGCTGCTGCTCGCCGAGACGGTGATCCAGTCGGCCGGTCCGAAGCTGCGCCACGAGGTCTTCGTGCTCTGGGGCATGCCGGACGTCTCGTTCCTGGCCTCCGACTGGGGTCGGCTCAACATGCTCCGGGCCACCGCCGCCGCACTGGTCGTCCTCGTCGCGGTGGTCCTGGTGCGCACCTCCGGGGGCAGGCGGGTGCTCCCCGCGATAGGCCTCTCCCTGGCACTGTTCGCCGCCTTCGCGACCGCGACGATCACCGCGCAGGTCTCCGAGCCGCACGCGAAGTGGCGCAAGGGCCTGGCCACCGGCTTCACCCGCGACTCCGGGATCCGGGCGGACGACAACGTGGTCTTCGCCTGGGACATCGACGGGTCGCTGCGCGGCGCCCAGGCCTTCGAGGTCTACCGCGGCCGGGTCTGGTACCGGGACCCGCGCTGGCAGCCCGTCCCGGCGGAGGCGAACGTCCTGGTCACCCCGCTGCCAGCGGCGGGGCAGCAGCCGGAGGCCTACTGGCCCGGCCACCCCACCGACTGGTACGTCGAGCGGGCCGACGCGCGGCAGAACTGGGCGGTCTGGCGGCGGCGTTGAGTCCGGCTAGGCTCCCCCGGCCGCCTCGCCGCCCCCGGGTCCGCCCGCGAGTCCGCCCGCGAGCTTGGGCACCGTACGGAGGTAGGCGGCGAGGACGGTGTCGAGGAGGCCGGGGAATCGTTGCTCCAGGTCGACCGTGCGCAGCGCGGAGAAGCGGCGGTTGGCCTCCTCGCGCTGGCTGATCAGCCCGGACTCGCGCAGCACCTTGAAGTGGTGGCTGAGGGTGGAGGGCGCGACATCCACCGGGAAGGTGCCGCAGGCCCGTTCGGGTTCGGCGCGCAGAACCCGGACGATGGTCATCCGGGTGGGGTCGGAGAGGGCGTGCAGGACGTCGAGGAGGTCGATCTCCTCGGTCGCGGGGTGCGCGAGCGCCGGTCGGCGGCGGGTGCTGCGGGGCACGGTCAGACCTCCCTGATCTGCGATGTTCGACATCCATGGAAATGACGTGGTACCACTGTTCCGCGTCAATTTCGTAGTTCGTCGAACATCGTAGTCGAGGGGGAACCGACATGCGCGCACTGGTGATGACCGCACCCGGTGGAGCCGAGAACTCGCAGATCCGGGAGGTCGAGGCACCGCGCCCCGGGCCCGGCCAGGTGGCGATCGACGTCGCCTACGCCGGACTGAACTTCGTGGACGTGATGACCCGCCGCGGCGACGCCGCGTACGCCGCCGAGTGGCCGTACCGCCCCGGCAAGGAGGTCGCCGGAACGGTCCGGGAGATCGGCGAGGGAGTCACCGGCCTGACCGTGGGCGACCGGGTCGTGGCCGCACCGGTCGGCGCGGGCCTCGCGGAGGTGGTGGTCGCGGAGGCCGCGCTCACCGTGCCCCTCCCGGACGGCGTGGCGCTGGGCGAGGCCGCCGCCGTGCCGCTGGGCCTGGCCACCTCGATGCTGCTGCTGACCGACGCCGGCCGCTTCGACGCCGGCGACACCGTCCTGGTGCACTCGGCGGGCGGCGGCATCGGCCAGGCCATCGCCCAGCTCGTCCCGCTGCTCGGCGGCGGCCGGCTGATCGGCACCGTCGGCCGCCCGGAGAAGGCCGCCGCCGCCATCGCCTCCGGCTACGACCACGCCTTCGCCCGCGACGAGGCACTGCCCGAGGCGATCCGGGCCGCCACCGACGGCCGGGGCGTCGACCTCGTCCTCGACGCCCTGGGCACCGAGGCCCTGGAACTCGACCTCACCGTCGCGGCACCCGGCGCCCGGATCGTCCTGTTCGGCAACGCGGGCGGCGGCACCGTCGCCGACCTGCCCCCGCTCGGCCGCCTGATGGCGGGCAACCTGACCATCACCGGCTTCAGCCACCGCGGCCTGGCCGCCACCGCCCCCGACCGCCTGGCCCGCGCCATCCGCCGGGTCGTCGAGCTCCTCGCCGACGGTGATCTGAAGCTGCCCGTCACCGAACTGCCCGACCTCGCCGCCGTCCCGGCCGCCCACGACGCGATGGAGGAGCGGCGGGCGACGGGGAAGTACGTGGTGCGCGTGGGCGGTTGAGCCCGACCGACCGAAAGAGGGACGCCCGGGCAGGCGGAGGGCCTTCCCGGGCAGCCGATCACGTACGCGACGCAGCCTGGTGGTTGGGCACCGGCCGCCCGTCAGGCCGTGAAGGTCGCGCCCGGGTCCGCGTGGGCAACCGGGCCGGTGAAGTGGGCGGCCGCGCGGCTGACGGCCTCGGCCGGCGTCATGGCGCGGCCGACGTGGGTGACGAGCAGGCGGGCGGCGCGGGCCGCCGTGGCGGTGGCGCCGGCCTGCTCGGGGGTGTGGTGCACCGGGGCGTCGGTGGGGTGCACCGGGGCGTCGGTATCGGGAGCCGCCCCGGGGCTCTCCGCCTCGCAGAGCAACAGGTCGCAGCCCGTGGCGAGTTCGGTGAGGGCCGGGCACGGGGCGGTGTCACCGGAGTACACGAGTGAGCGACCGTCGGCCTCCGCCCGCAGGGCGAAGGCCGGCATGCCGTGGTCCACCGCCCGGCTGGTCAGTGTCAGGCGGCCGACCCGTACCCGGTGACTGTCGGACAACTCGGTGACCGCGAAGGCGGATTCGACCGGGCTGCGCCGCGCCGTGTTGGTCAGGAAGTCCGCCAGCCGGTCGGCGGTGCCGGGCGGGCCGTAGAGCGGGATCGGCGCGGTGAGCCGGATGTCCGCGTAGAGGGCGCCGTAGTACGCGGTGAGCAGGTCGGCGCAGTGGTCGGCGTGCAGGTGCGAGATCCAGATCGCGTCCAGCTGGTCGAGCCGGGCGTGGCGCTGCAGCGGGCCCAGGGTGCCGGTCCCGGCGTCCACCCACACCCGGGCTCCCCCGCCGGACACCAGGTAGCCGGAGCAGGGGTTGTCGGCGCTCGGGTAGGGCGTCGCGCTACCCAGGACGGCGAGGTGCAGGCGTTCGTCGGACATCCGGTGAGGCTAGCGCCCTTCGCCCTTGGAGCCCGTCGGCCCGCAGGAGTGGTGCGGCTGGTCGTCGCCCGGGCATAGCCCCCGCCGTGGCGGCATTGGGCCGGGCATGACCAAGATTCTGGTGATCGGCGCAAACGGCAGTGTGGGCCGGCACGTTGTGGCCGCGCTGGCCGAAGGCGGCCACGAGGTGCGGGCGTTGGTGCGGGATACGGCGAAGGCCGTGCTGCCCAGGGGGGTTGAGGCCGTGCAGGGCGATCTGGCCGTGCCGGAGAGCCTGGAGCCCGCGCTGGCGGGCGGGGTGGAGGCGGTCTACCTGATGTGGCCCGGGCTGCCCGTGGAGCCCCGGGTCGTGGAGCTGATCGCCTGGCACGCCAAGCGCGTCGTCTACCTGTCGGCGGACGTGGCCGACCTCGCGGACGACGAGCCGGCCATGATCTTCCATCAGGAGATCGAGCGGTTGATCCGACGGTCCGGCCTCGACTGGACCTTCGTGCGGGCGATCGACTTCGCGGGCAACGTGCTCGCCTGGGCCGACCAGGTACGGGAGGGCGTGGTCCGCTGGCCGTACGGGCAGGCGCGGCGTTCGCTGGTGCACGAGCAGGACATCGCGGACGTCGCGGTGCGGGCTCTCACCGAGGACGGGCACGACGGCGGCAGGTACGTGGTCACCGGGCCGGAGTCGCTCTCGCACGCCGAGCTGGCGGCGATCATCGGCGAGGAGCTGGGCATCGTGGCGCGGTGGGAGGAATTGCCGCCGGAGACGGCCTGCGAGCGGCTGACGGCGGCCTGGGGGAACGCGGCGTTCGTGGAGTCCCGGCTGCGGGCGTGGGAGTCGTTCACGCGCGAGCCGGAGCGGGTGACGGACACCGTGGAGCGGGTGCTGGGGCGGCCGCCGCGCGACTTCCGTTCGTGGGTGCGGGACCACGCGGCGGACTTCCGGTAGGCACCCAACCCTGCGGCCGGGGGCCACGGCACGCTCCCCGGCCGCTCCGCCGCGCGCCGGGTCAGCGCGCCCCCTCCGGCACCTCCAGCGAGTCGAGCCAGCGCAGCAGGCGGGCGCCCTCACGGGTCATGACGTCCGGGTCGCGCAGGGCGTTGGCCATCAGTGACATGCCCTGGTAGCCGGAGACCAGGGTGAGCGCCAGGTCGTCCGGGTCGGGCAGGCCCAGCTCGCGGAACTGGCCTGCGGCCCAGTCCAGCAGGCGCCGGATCACGGCGCCGGCCTCTGTGTCGAGGACTCCGTCGGCCCGCTTGTCGAGTTCGGCGGCCAGGGTGCCGGTCGGGCAACCGAACCGGGCGGCGACGTCGCGCCGGTCGACCCAGCCTTGGACGAGCGCCTTGAGGCGGTCGCGCGGGTCTCCCACGTTGTCGAGCGCGGCGGCGAGTTCGTCGAGGTGTGCGCTGTGTTCGGACAGTGCGGCGCGGACCAGCTCGTCCTTGGTCTTGAAGTAGTAGTAGACGTTTCCGACGGGGACGTCCGCTTCGCGCGCGATGTCGGCGAGGGTGGTGCGTTCGACCCCCTGCTCATGGAGGACCCGGGCCGCGGCCGCCGCGAGCCGCCGACGCTTCTGTGACGCCTGTACGCGCCGATTCACTGAGTCAGTCACCCAACTCACTATAGACAGCCACCGGTGGGCGCATGCTACGTTCGTTCTCAGTCAGCCAACTAACTCACAACTGGCGACAAGCAACTCATGACACGCAACACGCAACGCGCAACGGGAGGGGATCGCGATGATCACAGTGACGGGTGCCACCGGCAACATCGGGCGGACGCTGGTGGAGCTGCTGGCCGGGGCGGGCGAGGAGGTGGTGGCCGTGTCGCGGCAGCCGCAGCCCGGCCACCCTGCGGCCGGCGTCCGCTGGGCGCAGGGCGACGTCGGCGACGCCGCGAGCCTGCGGCCCGCCCTTGAAGGGTCCCGGGCGCTGTTCCTCCTACTGGGCGGCGAGCTCAACAGCCGGGGCGAGAGCCCGAACGCCCTGCTGGACGCGGTCGCGGACGCCGGGGTCGAGCGGATCGTCCTGGTGTCCTCGCAGGTCAGCGCCACCCGGCCGGACGCGCCGTCGCACACCCGCCTGCGGGAGTTCGAGGCCGCCGTGGGCGCCTCCGGACGGGACTTCACCATCCTGCGCCCCAGCGGCTTCGCCTCCAACGCCTTCGCCTGGGCCGAGACGGTCCGCACCAAGCGCACGGTCTTCGCCCCGTTCGGCGACGTGGCGCTGCCCGTCGTCGACCCGGCGGACATCGCGGCGGTGGCGGCGACCGTACTGCGCGAGGACGGGCACGCCGGCCGCACATACGAGCTGACCGGCCCCGAGCCCATCAGCCCGCGCCGGCAGGCCGCGGCCCTCGCCGAGGCCCTGGGCGAGGAGGTGGCCTTCGTCGAACTGTCCCGCGAGGAGGCCCACGCCCACCTGGCGCGGTTCATGCCGGAGCAGGTCATCCCCGGCACCCTGGACATCCTCGGGGTCCCGCTCCCGGCCGAACTGGCGATCAGCCCCGACGTGGCGGCGGTGCTGCGACGCCCGGCCGCGCCGTTCCGCGACTGGGTCACGCGCAATCTGCCCGCCTTCCGGTAGTCCCGGCCCCGGGGCCGGGGGGCTGACGGACGGGCGACACGGTGGTGCGCAGGAAGTCGGCCAAGCCGACTTCCTGCCCTCGCGACTGGCCGGCGAGAACGGCGAGGAAGGTGAAGGCCAGGGGCCCAGAGCCTCAGGGGTGGGCATCACGGCTGCGCCTGTACTCGCGGAGGAGCGCGAGGAGGTTGATGAGGGTGCTGGCCGGGATGTTGCCGACGGAGATCAGACGGCGGCCATGGAGGTTGATCTCACCCGGGGTGGCGGAGGGCCAGAGGAGGCCGAACTCGCGGCCCTCGGTGCGGAGTTCGATGATCAACTCGGTGAGCTGGCGGGACGTGAGGTGGAGGAGAGCCGGATCGGCGGGGTGGATGGGGTGGTGGGCGCTCACGCGGCACCGTCCAACTGCAGCTCGAACCAGACGCTTTTGCCGAGCTTCTGGGGGTCGACGCCCCAACGGTGAGTGAGGCCGGCGACGAGCTGCAGACCCCGGCCGGACTCGGCGAGGACAGAGAGGGGCTGCTGCTGCGGGAGGCTCGGGCTGCGGTCCGAGACGGTGACCCGGAGGGTGTTGGCGAGGAAGAAGATGAGGACGACCGGGGAGGTCGTCCCGCCGTGGCGCCAGGCGTTGACGATGAGTTCGACCATGGCGAGCTCGGCGTCGGCGATGGAGGAGGGCGGCCACCCGGCGAGGGTCATCCCGTCCCGGAGGGCATCGCGGGAGAGGGTGAGGGAGGGGGAGTTGAGGTTGCGCACAGGGATCTCCCGAAGGGAAGGAAGGGATGAGCCGAGCGAGCTGTCGCCGTGAGCAAGTCCGGGCATGGATGCTCTGCGGTGCGAGGCAGCGTTACTGACGCCCGCATCGGTGATCGGTGCATCACCGACTGTAGGGCATAAGGGGTACATGTCGGGGTACTTCTACCCCACCCCTTCACTCGATCGAAGGATTGCTGGACCCTTCGAGGGATCGCGATGGATGCTTGGGGGCATGCCACCACGAACTACCCCGTCAGCAAGGCAGGAACGAGTCGGTACTGAGCTGCGCAAGATGCGCGACTGCGCAGGGCGCACGACCGCCGAAGCTGCCGCACTGTTCGGGTTCGCGCGAACGAAGATCACTCAGATCGAGAAGGGGCAGTACCCGATCAGCGCCGAGCGGGTACGCATGCTCGCTTCCGACTTCGAAGAGAGCGATCACGCCTTCGTAGAGGCACTCGCAGCCATGGCCGAGGAACGCCACAGGGGTTGGTGGGAGGACTACCGGGGTTCAGTGCCGGTCGGCTTCCTGGACATCGCGGAGATGGAGTACTTCTCCAAGGGAACGCGCACTTATCAGATCTCGCACGTCCCAGGCGCCATGCAAACGGAGGAGTACGGGCGGGCGATCTTCAACGATCTCTACCCGCCGCTCGCACCTCGCCATGTAGAAGCTCGCGTCGAACACCGAGTTCAGCGCTCGACACATCTGATGAGAGAGGGCGGCGAACCCTACTCGGCATTGGTTCACGAAGCTTCCCTACGCATGCTCTTCGGCGGGCGCGACTCCGCAAAGCGCCAGATGGACAAGCTGCTTGAGTACTCGGAACTTACCCATGTGTCGTTGCGGGTCATCGCCTTCAGTACCGATGGGTTCATGGGTTCAGGTCAAGGCATCGTCTACGCGAGCGGCCCAGTGCCCCGCCTTGACACTGTTCAACTCGACACAACCACCGGCCCAGTGTTCCTTCACGAGCAGAAAATGATGGAGAAGTACCGCCACATCATCGACGCGATGACCGAGCGGGCACTTACTGAGAGCCAGTCTCGTGATGCCATCAGGCTTATCAAGAAAGAGATCTAGCGCCATGGAAATACTCAACTGGAGGCGTCCCGACGCTTGCGGCGAGGGAGCGAGCTGCCCCGAGGTGGCCATAGGCCCCGACGCCGTCTACGTCCGCAGCAGTCTCCTGCCCGACGCCATCGCCCAACTCACCCCCACCGAATGGCGCGACCTCGTCTCCGCCATCCGCAACGGCGAGTACGACGCCTGATCCCCCTACTGCACCGGCCGGCTTGTCCGGCCGGTGCTTTTGTCTGCCCCCAGACGCTGCGCTACCTTGCTTCGCCTGCTACCTTGTGATGCATGGTACCTGGCATCACAAACCCGGACGGGCCGGTGGCGACCCAGCTGCGCAAGGGCGTGCTGGAGTACTGCGTCCTCGCCCTCCTGAAGGACGGCCCGCGCTACGGGGTCGAGCTGCTGCAGGAACTCGGCCGCTTCCCCATGCTGGCCACCAGCCAGGGCACGATCTACCCCCTGCTGTCCCGGCTGCGCCGCGCCGGGCTCGCCGACACCTTCCTGCGGGACTCGGCCAGCGGGCCGTCCCGCCGCTACTACACCCTCACCGACACCGGCCGGGAAGCGCTGCGGGAGTTCACCACGCTGTGGCCCGCCTTCCGCGAAACCGTCGACCACGTCCTCGACCCGGGAGAGAACCCGTGAACAGCCCCATCGAGCACCCCCTGGTCCGCGCCCACCTCGACGCGGTCACCCGCTACACCGCCCCGCTGCCCGAGGACCGCCGCCGCGAACTCCTCGCCGACCTGCGCGAACACATCGAGATCTCCCTGGCCGACCACGATGTGGCCGACGAGGCCGCCGTCCGCCAGGTGCTGGACCAGCTGGGCAGCCCCCGGCAGATCGCCGATGCCGCACTCGCCGAGGACGGCCTGGCCCGCCCCGAGCCGGAGAGCAGCCGCCGGACGAACGTGACGCTGCTCCTCGCGGTACTCCCGTTCCCGCTGCTCCTGGTCCCGGTCGTCGGGCCCGTGCTCGCGCTGGCCGCCGCCGTCACCGCCGCCGTCCGCGTCACCAAGTCGCAGGTGTGGACCCGCCGGCAGAAGAAGCAGGCGACCCTGCTCCTCCTCGCCCCCGTCCTGACCACCCCCCTGGCCCTCGCCGCGTTCGCCGCCTCCCCCGCCGGGCTGACCCCGGTCAACGTGCTCGTCGCGTGTGCCGTGGGCTTCAGCCCGGTCCTGTCTGCGGCGATGCTGCTGTCCCGCTCCGCCACCCGCCTGCGCGTCGCCGCCGCCACGGCCTGAACCCGTCGCTCATCGGCCCCGGCGGCGCCTCAACTCCGCCGGCCACTCCCGCACCTGCGTCTCGTCGTGCAGGTACGGGCCGTCTGGCGCGGCCCGCAGGTCGATGCCGTGCAGCAGGTCCAGTGCCCACAGGGACACGTCGCCCCACCGCACTTCGTCGTCGAGGAGCCGGAGTCCGGCCCAGCGGTCGGCCGCGTCCCGGCTCACCCGGCCGTCCGCTCCAGGACGGCGCCCAGGCTCCCGGCGGCGGCGAGGTCGGGGTAGAAGCTCAGAATCCATCGCGCCAGTATGGCGATACGACCATCGTGGATCGAGAAACGGCTGGATCGCAGCGCTTCCGAACCGCCCCGACCGGAAGGCGGTTTTCCGCTGCGGAAGGCCGGGGTAGTGGCCAAGGCGTTCGCACCCGCACCGACCACACGTCCGATGCGATGACGAATCTTTGACATTTCCTTAGCGAAGGGATTCACCATGGACAGGATCCTCCGGAACGTCCTCGTCGCCGCCGCTGCCGCCGGCGCCCTGGGTATCGCCGCCGCCCCCGCCGCCATGGCCGCCGAGCAGGCGCAGCCGGTGGCCGGGGTGCAGGCGCAGGTCCGCAACCCGAAGACGGTCAAGGCCGACGCCTACAACCAGGCCCGCAGCATCCTCGCCAATGCGGGCAGCCAGACCGCCGCCAAATCGCACCCGATCCACGGCAAGAACGACGTCCCGGTCTCCTACGGCACCAGCCTGCTCGCCTCCGCCCGGGACGAATTCCGAACGGCGGACAAGAACCTGCCGGCAGGCCAGAAGAAGTCCGACATGTCGATCCCCCACTACAACGCCATCCACAACGCGGCGAAGGTCATGGGCATCGACCGCTGGTGACCACCTGACGCGCACCGTCCCCCGCGTGGCGGCTGCGCCGCGCGGGGGCCCACCCCGCAGTCCGGCGCCTACCGGGGCGTGACCTCCGGCTCGCCCGGCTTGCCGTCCCGTTCCACGGTGTACTCCCGGACCTCGCGCTCCGTGATCACCGTGATCCGGTTCACCCCGGACCACTCCGCCCTCAGGAATCCGTCGCCCTCGTCCCAGGTGCCCAGGTACCAGTGGCGGGCCGTCCAGCCGCTGCCGGTCAGCAGCTCCACGCGGCAGATCGGGTCGATCGACCAGGCGAGGTCGGTGACGGTCAGGACGTGCTCGGGGTTGCCCGGGTCGGGCCTGCGCTCCATCAGCCGACCCTCGCTGCCGAGGAAGTACGTGACGGCTCCGATCGCCACCGCGACCACGATCAGCGGCGACGCGATGGCGGCGCAGCCGAGCTGCGCCCACCGCTCACGGAACTCGAACTGCACCAGCATCGAGACCATGAGCATCACCGCTGCGGCCCCGAGCAGCAGCACCGGGTGGTTCAGCCAGCGTTCGACCTCCACCAGACCGCCCGAGCCCGCCGCCTGATGGCCGATCAGATACACCAGGATGGCCACCAGCGCCGCGCCCCTGAACCACCATTCGATTCGTCTGTGCCGCGCGGCCGCTGCCATGCACTCCCCCTGGGTGAACCTTTGCCCGGACTTTACTACGGGCGCGCTCATGGGCCGTGCGGCCCGGACGACGGTGGCTCCGTCGCCCGGGCCGCATCCACCGGCCGTACCCCCGTCACCGCCGGTGGAAGACGCTCCGCGACCAGAGGTAGCCGAGCAGCGTCAGGCCGGTGCACCAGGCGAGGGCGCTCCAGGCGCTGGTGCCGATCTCGGTGCCCATCAGCAGACCGCGCAGCGTCTCGATGACGGGCGTGAAGGGCTGGTACTCCGCGAACCAGCGCAGGACCGTCGGCATGGAGTCGGGCGGGACGATCGCGCTGCCGATGAAGGGCAGGAAGGTCAGCGGCAGCGGCGTGTTGCTGGCGCTCTCCGGTGTCTTGGACACCAGCCCGATGCCTGCCGATATCCAGGTCAGGGCGAGGGTGACGAACATCAGCAGCCCGGCGGCGGCCAGCCACTCCAGCGGCCCGGCGTTCGTCCGGAACCCCATGGCGAAGGCCGCGCCGGTCACCAGCGCCAGCGCGATCACCGTCTGGATCACGCTTCCGACCACGTGCCCGGCGAGGAAGGCGGACCGCGATATCGCCATCGTGCGGAACCGGTTGACGATCCCCTCCGTCATGTCGACGCAGACGCCGACCGCCGTGGCGACCGAGCCCGCCGTCGCCGTCATCAGCAGGATCCCCGGCGTCACGTAGTCGATGTAGCTGCCGCCGCCGATGCCGGCGCCCAGCGCGGTCCCGTAGGCGTAGTTGAAGAGCAGCAGCATCATCACCGGCATCAGCACGACCGAGAAGGTCATCGCCGGATAGCGCTGCGCGCGCTTCAGGTTCCGCCGCAGCATGGTCAGCGAGTCGCTGACCACGTAGCCCGTCCTCGTACTCGTCGTCATGCTCGTCTTCGTGCTCATCGCACGCCCTCCCCGGTCAGCGTGAGGAACACATCGTCCAGGTCGGCCGTCTCGACGACCAGCGACTCCGCTTGGACGCCCGCGCTGTCGAGGGTGTCCAGCACGGCCTTCACCGTGAGGACGGAGTTGTCCCCCGGGATGTCCAGCGACAGGGACTCCCGGTCGGCGGCGGCGTAGTCGAACAGCTCGGCGGCGACGCCCAGTCGGCCGGCGTCGGCGAACCGGAGCCGGATCCGCCCGCCGGGGACGAATCGCTTCAGCTCCTCGGCCGTGCCCTCGGCGACGATCCGGCCGCCGTCCAGGACGGCTATCCGGTCGGCGAGTTGGTCCGCCTCGTCCAGGTACTGGGTGGTGAGGAAGATCGTCACCCCGTGGTCGGCGACCAGCCCCCGGATGATCTCCCACATCGTGCGCCGGCTACGCGGGTCGAGTCCGGTGGTCGGCTCGTCGAGGAAGATCACCTTCGGGTCGCCGACCAGCGTCATCGCCAGGTCGAGCTTGCGCCGCATACCACCGGAGAAGGTGGCGACGGGCTTGCGGGCGGCCTCGGTGAGTTCGAAACGCCGCAGCAGATCCTCGGCCCGCCTCCGCCCCTCCCGACGGCGGAGGTGGTTGAGGTCGGCCATCAGCATCAGGTTCTCCTCGGCGGTGAGCAGGTTGTCCACCGCCGAGAACTGGCCGGTCACCCCGATCGCCTTCCGCACCCCGTCGGCCTCGTCGACCACGTCGTGCCCGGCCACCCGGGCCACCCCGCCGTCGGCCGGGATGAGGGTGGAGAGGATCTGCACGGTGGTCGTCTTGCCGGCCCCGTTCGGCCCGAGCAGGGCGAACACGGTGCCCGCCTGGATCTCCAGGTCGATGCCCTTGAGCACCGCCTTGTCCTCGTAGGACTTGGTGAGTCCGATCGCCGAGATCGCGGCCATCATGCCCGCCGGATGACGACGTTGCCGACCTGGGTGCGGCCGACGACCTCGACCGTCTCCCGGGCGTCGCCCGGGCCCTGCGCCTCGCCGAGGGAGTTGCGGACGCCGCCGAACTTGCTGTGCACGTCGAGCCAGGCCGCCGTGCCCTCCGCGATGCCGACCTCCACGTCCCCGACGCCGGTCTGCAGGCTGACCTTGCCCCGGACCACCCGGCCGACCCGGAGGTGGCCGTTGGCCGACTTGGCGTCCACGCCCGCTCCGGCACGGCCGACGTGGATCCGGCCGTTGGAGGCGTTGGCGGTGAGCTCGCCGGCCACCTCGTCGATCTCGGTGTCACCGTTGCTGTTCTTGACCGTCAGCACGCCGCCGACGGTGCCGATCTCGATGCGGCCGGAGCCGGACACCTCGGCGTCCCCGGCGACCGCGCCGAGCCGGATGTCCCCCATGTCGGTCTTGAGCCGCACGCTGTCGGCCCGGTCGACCTGGATCCGGCCCAGGGAGGTCTTCAGTCGGCAGTCGCCGAGCGGACCCTCGGCGACGAAGTCCGCCATCGGGGAGTCGGCGTGCACCTGGGAACCGGCCGGCAGCTCGACCAGGACCTCGATCGAGCCCTTCTTGCTGGAGAAGACGGTGCGCTGCTTGGGGCCCTTGAGGGTGAGCCGACCCCCGGTGAAGTCGACCTGGGTCAGCTCGGCGGCCTTGACGTCCGCCTCCCTGGCCGCGTTGGCGGGCCGGACTTCGACGACGGCGTCGGTGCGCTTGCCGGCGGTGATCCACACCGCGCCGATCTCGAACTCGAAGGCAGCGGAGATCGGTCCGTCGGTCTCGTACGTAGGCATGGCTGTCCCGTCCTCTTGGCTCGTGTGGGTGTTCCCGCTGGTCGGAGCGGGGGTGACGTCGAAGGTGCGAAGGCTGTGGGAGGTGCGAAGGCTGTGGGGGTGCGGGTGGTGCGGAAGCGTCAGTGGACCCAGCCGGTGAAGCCCTGGCCGCCGAGGGTGCGCGGGGCGCGGGCACCGGAGTCGGCGGCCACACCGGCGGCCGGCCGGCCGCCGTCCAGTGCGCCGGCCACGGCCCGGACCAGCCAGGCGTTGAGGGAGAGGCCCTCCTGTCCGGCGGCCTCCTCCGCCCGGGCCTTGAGGTTGGCGGGCAGGCGCAGGTTGATCCGCGCCGTGCCGCTCTCGTCCGACTCCGGCGCCACCGGCGGCACTATCGGCGGCACCACGGGTGGCACCACGGGCGGCACCACGGGCGGAGCCATGACCGGCACATCGCCGTGGAAGCTGTCGGAGCCCGGCGGAGCGGTCACCACGAACTCGGGGTCGAGCCCGCGCAGGCGCACGTCCACCGAGCCCGGAGCGAGGTCGCGGGTGACCTCGCCCATGGCGGCCGAGAGCGCGTTGAGCAGGGTCAGCCGCACGGCCGACTCCAGCGGGAGCGTCAGCCGGTCGGCCAGCGCCCGGGCTTCGTCCCCGCCGGCGGCGGCGGCCACCGCGAGCTCGTTCCGGAGGTTTTCGACGTACGGCGTGAGGTCCATGGCTTCAGCATGGCACAGCGATGGTGCCATGTCGAGGCATTAGTGGTGCCACTTTGGCGCCATCGGGCGGAGGGGTCCGGCGCCGCAACGGAAACCGCCCCGCCGACCTGGCGGATCCAGGGGTCGACGGGGCGGTCCACGAGGGGGACGTCAGCCGGCGGTAGGCGTCAGCCGGGGGAAGGCGTCAGCCGGGGGAAGGCGTCAGCGCTGCCAGCCCGCGAGGTAGGTGTCGATCTCGCCGACCAGCCGCTTCTTGCCCGCCTGGTCCAGGAAGGAGGCCTCGACCGCGTTGCGGGCCAGCGCCGCCACCCCGGACTCGTCCAGCCCCAGCAGCCGCGCCGCCACCGCGTACTCGGTGTTGAGGTCGGTGCCGAACATCGGCGGGTCGTCGCTGTTGACCGTCACCAGCAGGCCCGCGTCCACCATCTGCTTGATCGGGTGGTCCTCGATCCGCTCCACGGCCCGGGTGGCGATGTTGGAGGTCGGGCAGACCTCCAGCGGGATCCGGTGCTCACCCAGGTAGTCGACCAGCGCCGGGTCCTTGACCGCCTGGGTGCCGTGCCCGATGCGCTCGGCGCCCAGCACCCGGATGGCGTCCCAGACCGTCTCCGGCCCGGTGGTCTCGCCCGCGTGCGGGACGCTGCGCAGGCCGGCCGCCCGTGCCCGGTCGAAGTACGGCTTGAACTGCGGGCGCGGCACGCCGACCTCCGGGCCGCCCAGGCCGAAGCTGACCAGGCCCTCGGGGGCCAGCTCGGTGGCCAGCCGGGCGGTCACCTCGGCCGACTCCAGACCGGCCTCGCCCGGGATGTCGAAGCACCAGCGCAGCACGACGCCGAGCTCCTTCTCGGCGCGCAGCCGGGCGTCCTCGATCGCCTCCATGAAGGCGACGTCGGGGATGCCGCGCCGGACCGAGGAGTACGGGGTGATGGTCAGCTCGGCATATCGGATGTTCTGGCGCGCCATGTCCTCGGCCACGCCGTAGGTGAGCGCCCGGACGTCCTCGGCGTCGCGGACCAGGTCCACGACGCTCAGGTAGACGTCGATGAAGTGCGCGAAGTCGGTGAAGGTGAAGTACTCGGCGAGCGCCGCCGGGTCGGTCGGCACCTTGGACTGCCCCGCGTGGCGGGCGGCCAGTTCGGCGACGACGCGCGGCGAGGCCGAGCCGACGTGGTGGACGTGCAGTTCCGCCTTGGGCATCCCGGCGATGAACGCCTCGATGCCGCTCGGGCCTCCGGTGCTACCGGTGCTCCCGGTGGGGTTTCCGATCCGACTTCCGTCCGGCTGGACCACGGTGGTTCCCTTCTTCCTTCTCCGTGCCTTCTACGCGCGTATCGCGGACACCGGCCCAGGATAGGCCCAAGCCGGCGGGCCCGGTCGGGCGATCACCCGCCGAGCGCGACCGCCGCGGTGTGGATCAGCAGCCCGGCCAGGGCGCCGACCACGGTGCCGTTGATCCGGATGAACTGCAGGTCGCGGCCGACGTTGGCCTCGATCTTGCGGGAGGCCTCGTCGGCGTCCCAGGCCGCCACCGTCTCGGAGATCAGCGAGGTGATCTCGGCCCGGTAGGTGTCGACCAGGTACTGCGCGGCGTCCTGCAGCCAGCCGTCCACCTTGGCCTGCAGCTTGCGGTCGGTGGCCAGGCGCTCGCCGAAGCGGCGCACGCCGTCGCGGATGCGCCGGCGCAGTTCGCTGTCCTCGTCCTCGGCCGCGCCCATCACCAGGGTGCGCACGGCCGCCCAGGTGGAGTTGATCAGGTCCTGCACCTCGGGGCGGGTCAGCAGCTCGCCCTTGGCCCGCTCGACCCGGGCGATGGTCTCCGGGTCGGTCTGCAGCTCGGTCGCGAAGTCGGCGAGGAAGTTGTCGACGGCGCCGCGGGCCGGGTGGTCCGGGTCGTCCCGGATGTCGGTGACGAAGCGCAGCAGTTCCTTGTAGACCCGCTCGCCGACCTGGTGGTCGATGAACCTGGGCGTCCAGCCCGGGGTCTTCTGGGTGACCTTCTGCACCACGTCCTCGTGGTTGGCGGTCAGCCAGTCGTGCACCCGGACGGCGACCAGGTCCACCACACCGTGGTGGCCCCCGTCGGCGACCACCTTGCCGAGCATCCGGCCCATCGGCTCGGCCACCGAGGTGGCGGCGGCCCGCCGGGTCACCGCCTCGGCGACGACCGCCCGCACGTCGTCGTCACGGAGCACCGCGAGCAGGCCGCGCAGCGCCGCCGAGGCCTCCTTGGTGACCCGCTCCGCGCTGCCCGGCGCGGCCAACCACTCCCCCAGCCGGCGGCCGATGCCGAGCGCCGCGAGGCGCCCGCGCACGACCTGGCCGGAGAGGAAGTTGTCGCCGACGAAGTCGCCGAGCGAGCGGCCGAAGGCGTCCTTCTTGGTCGGGATGATCGCGGTGTGCGGGATCGGCAGGCCGAAGGGGCGACGGAACAGCGCGGTCACCGCGAACCAGTCGGCCATCGCGCCGACCATGCCCGCCTCGGCGGCGGCCGCCACGTACCCGGCCCACGGCCCGGCACCGGCCGCCTTGGCCCAGGTGGAGAGGGCGAAGACCAGGGTCGCGAAGGCCAGCAGGCCGGTCGCGATGGTCTTCATCCGGCGGACGCCGCGTCTCTTCTGCTCGTCGGCCGCGGTGAACCGGACCCCGGGGCCGGTCCCGCTGAAGGCATCGTCACTCACCCCGCCAGTCTGCCCGTTGCCCGGCGCGGACGGGGGCGTGCCTCGCGATCACGCGCCCCGGGTCTGCGGCCCGCCCTCCCGCAAGCCCCCTCACGCCCCGCCCGGCACGATCCGCCGTACCCCCTCGACCGCCCACCGCGCCCGGTCCGTGCACCGCCGCCCGTCCAGCAGCACGGTCGAGGCCCGGCCCCGGCGGCGGCGGTGGCGGTGGTGTCGGCGGTGGCGGCCCGGAGCAGGCCCTCGTCGACGACCTGCCTGAGCGCCTCGTCCGGCCCCTCCTCCCGGGGGAACGGCGACACGCCCCGATTGTCGCTGTCCACCATGCCGGGCGGGATGTCCGCGCCGGTCACCCGGTGGCCCTTCAGCGCGAACTGCACCGCCGGCGGCAGGCCCACCTGCCCAGCCCGACCACGCCGACGTCCAGGCTCATCCCCGTCCTCCGTTCACCGAGTTGGCCAGCCGGCGCCACGCCGGGTGGCGTCGCAGCCCGCGCCGCACCTGCGCCGGGACGGCGCCGCGCCACAGCTGCTGGGCGGCGTTCAGCGGCGGGACCGCCTGCACGAGCGGCTCCTCGCGCAGCAGGAACAGTTCGTCCGGCAGCCCGAGCCGGGCGTCCCGGAACGCCGGGAAGCCCGCGTAGTGCCGCCGGCCGTCCACGACCACCGGCGGATCGCCGTGCGCGGCCTCGTACCGGATCTGGTCGCGCAGCGCCTCCGGCCGTCCGGCGGCGGCGAGTTCGAGCCGCATCCGGGCGGCGGCCGGCAGCCGGTGGTACACCTCGCGGGCGCCGAACCGCTCGATCAGTCGGGCGACTTCGGTGCAGACCCGCTCCTGCAGCCCGTCGTCCAGCAGCAGGAATCCGCCCTGCAGCAGGCGCGGCACGTCCCAGGCGAAGTTGCGGGCCCGCAGGGCGTCCAACTCCCCACCGGGCTCGGCGAGCTCGGCGGCCACCCGCTGGAGCGCGGCGATCCCGCGCAGCCGGTCCAGCACACCGGCCCGCTCGGTGAGGTTGCCCAGGTCCTCGCGCAGCACCAGGAAGTAGCAGTCGTAGTCGGCGAGGACGGACACCCGGCGCGCCCGCAGGCAGGCCTCCAGGGTGAACGGCTGGTCCGAGAAGACCTTCAACTCCTCGTCGCGGCGCAGCCCGTGGCGCCGCAGGAGGTCCAGCCGGAACAGCTTGGTGTCGCCCAGCGCCCAGGCCAGCGCGGAGTCGGCGAAGCCCACCGACTCCGCGTCGGCGTGGAAGAGCCCCTGCGGCACCAACCGCCCGTTCACCCCGACCTGCTTGGGCACCACCACGTCCGAGCCCCAGGCGTCGGCGGCCGCGACCAGCCGCTCCAGCGCCTCCTCGCCGAGCCAGTCGTCGGCGCCGAGGAACAGCACGTAGCGGCCGCGGGCCAGCGCCAGACCACGGTTGGTCGGGCCCGCCGGGCCGCCCGAGTTGGGCTGGTGCACCACCCGGAACAACCCGGGATGGCGGGCCGCGTACTCCTCCAGCAGCTCCCCGCCGCCGTCAGTGGAGCCGTCGTCCACGGCCACCACCTCCAGCCGCCCCGGCGCCAGGGACTGCCCGACCAGCGAGTCCAGGCAGGCAGTGAGGTACGGGATGGTGTTGTAGACCGCGACCACCACGGTCACGTCGGGTACGGTCATCGGGCGGTGGGCCTCCGGTCCTGGTCGCGGCGTGCGACGCAGGGTCAACTCGGCGCGAAAGCCCGGGGTCACGACCGTCACCCGCACCGGCGACGGGGACCAGAACAGGCACCCGGCCGCCGTACGGACGCACGGCGGCCGGGAGGCGGGAGACAGCCGGGGAGGCGGGAGAACGGGCCTCCCGCCCGACGAGCCGCCCGACGAGCCGCCCGACGAGCGGCCCGGGAAGCCGCCTGAGGAGCCGCCCGGGGAACGGCCCCGCTCAGCCGATCGCGACCTCCGCGTACATCCGGGCGATCACGTCCTCGATGGCCGGCTCGCGCACCGACAGGTCCACCAGCGGGTACCGCTCCGCGACCGCCGCCACGATCGGCGCGGCGCTCTGCTGCGCCGGGAAGGCCAGCCACTGGCGCGGCCCCTCGACCTTGACCACCCGGGCCCCGGCCACCTCGATCGGGGACCGGGCCTCGGCGAGGTCCACCACCAGTGTCCGCTCGCTGCGCCCGGTGGCGTGCAGGCCTTCCAGCCCGCCGTCGTACACCACCCGGCCGTGGTCGATCACCATGACGCGGCCGCAGAGCTGCTCGATGTCGGTCAGGTCGTGGGTGGTGAGCAGCACGGTGGTGCCCCGGTCGCGGTTGACCTCGCGCAGGAACTCGCGCACCCTGCCCTTGCTGACGACGTCCAGGCCGATGGTCGGCTCGTCCAGGTAGAGCACCTGCGGGTCGTGCAGCAGCGCGGCGGCGAGGTCGCCGCGCATCCGCTGACCGAGCGAGAGCTGGCGGACCGGGGTGTCCAGCAGGCCGCCCAGGTCGAGCAGTTCGACACAGCGGTCGAGGTTCTCGCGGTACCGCCGGTCGGGGATGCGGTAGATGCGGCAGGCGAGTTCGAAGGAGTCGCGCAGCGGGAGGTCCCACCAGAGGGTGGTGCGCTGCCCGAAGACGACGCCGATCCGGCGGGCCAGGGCCACGCGTTGGCGGGCCGGATCGACCCCGGCGACGCGCAGCCGTCCGGAGCTGGGGACGAGGATGCCGGTGAGCATCTTGATGGTGGTGGACTTGCCGGCGCCGTTGGGCCCGATGTAGCCGACGCACTCGCCGGCGTCGACGGTGAAGCTGAGTCCGTCGACCGCGCGCACCTCGCGCTTGGTGCGGCTGAACCGGCCGGCGCGGGCCCGTACGGTGAAACTGCGGTGGACGTCCTCGAGTTCGATCAGTGCCATGGAAGCTCCTTAAGGGCGACGGGGGATCCAGACGGAGGGGGGTACAGACGGAAGGGGTGCAGACCGGGGCGGGTTCAGCTGCCGGTGCCGCGGTAGGCGCGCAGCCCGGCGCGCCAGGCGAGCCCGGCGGCGGCGACGCAGAGGGCGGCGGCGACCGGGGAGGCGTACTGGAAGGCGGTGGGCAGGCCGAGCGGGTCGGGCCGGTCGAGGATGCGCAGGGCGGGCAGCCAGTTGACGAAGGCCAGCGGGACGCCGAAGACCACCCCGGCGACCAGTTCCTTGGCGAAGATGGTCGGCGGGTAGTGCAGCAGGGTCGCGCCGCCGTAGGTGAAGGAGTTCTGGATCTCCTTGGACTCACCCCACCAGAACTGGACGGTGGCGCCGCCGATGTAGATCGCACCGAAGATGACGCTGCCGCAGACCAGCAGGACGGGCACCAGCAGCACCCGGTCCCAGGTCCAGTGCACGTCCAGGGCGGTCAGCGACCAGGCGAGCACCGCTGCGGCCTGCAGCGGCCGGCCCAGCCGGCGCAGCGAGAAGCGTTCGGCGCACAGTTGGGAGAGCGCGGGCGCGGGCCGGATCAGCATGGTGTCCAGCGTGCCGCTGACGATCCGCGCGCCGAGGCCGTCGGCCGAGCCGACCAGCATGTTGGCGACGCCGAGGGAGAAGGTCGCGGTGGCGTAGAGGAAGGCGATCTCCGGCAGGCTCCAGCCGCCCAGCCGGTCGGTGTGCCGGAACATGATCACCAGTACGACGAAGTCGAGGGAGTGGGTGACCAGGCTCGCCAGCAGGTTCAGCGCGAAGGAGGCCCGGTAGGCCATCATCGAGCGCATCCACATCCGGGCGCAGAGCCACCAGGAGCGGACCGCCCAGGCGGTGCGGGCCGCGAAGCGCTCCCCCACGAGCGGCTGCCCGTCCCCGAGGTGACCGTTCCCGAGATGCCCGTCCGGGAGGTGCCCGTCGGGGAGTTGCTCCTCCGCGCGGTGCGCGTCCACGAGTTGCTCAGCCACCCTGCACCACCACCCGGTGGGTCGCCAGCCACTGCGCGCCGCGCCCGGCGGCGAGCAGCGCGGCCGCCCAGGCGAGCTGGAAGCCGAACGCGCCGAGCAGCCCGCCGCCGCCGGCGCGCTCCAGGAAGACGTCCGTCGGCACCTTGATCAGCGCCGCCCAGGGCAATACCCGGCCGAGGTCGCCGAGCCAGCCGGGGAACAGCGCGATCGGCAGCAGCATCCCGGAGAAGAACATCGAGACCACCAGCATCACCGAGCGCACGCCTTCCGAGTCGTGCAGCCAGAAGCCGGTGATGGAGACGAGGAAGCGCAGCCCGAAGCTGACGACCACCGCGAGCAGCACCGAAAGCAGGAAGAACGCCCAGGTCAGCGGCTGTTCGGGCATTCGGATGCGGAACACCAGGGCGCCCACCAGCAGCGGCACGGTGCCGCGGATCAGCAGTTGGAAGGCGGCCCGGCCGAGGTCGGTGGCCAGCCACCAGCTCTGGAAGTCGACCGGGCGGTAGAGGTCGACGGCGATGTCTCCGCTGCGGAAGCGGTCCTGGACGTCGTCCTGGAAGCCGCCGCCCCACACGGCGACGGTGACCAGCAGGGCCTGGCTGACCCAGATGTAGGTGACGGCCTGGCTCTGGTCGTAGCCGCCGAGGTTGGGGCGGGCCTGCCAGAGGGCGAGGAAGGAGGAGGCGAGGATGATGCCGAAGACGGTGTTGGTGAAGGTGCCGGCCAGGGTGGCGGCCCGGTAGGTGGAGTAGCGGCGGAAGGCGCCGCGGGCGACGGCCGCGTACAGCCCGAGGGAGGCGGCGAGGGCCGCCGTGGGATCGGGGGGTCGTGCCTCGGCGGGGGGTCGTGCCTCAGCAGGGGTAGCGTTCAGCATATTGTCTCCTTGTCGACAAATGCGAGCAGAGGACTGCCCGCACGCGTCCACACACGCCCCAGTGGCTCCGATCGGCCGTACCCGGGGGTGCCGGGCCAGGCGGGCGGAGCTGCCGAAGTGGGTGCGCTATGAAGTTCGCATCTTTCACCGTACCTCCGGCCCCCACCGCCCGCACCCGGTTTTCCGGCAACCACGGGGCGTTCGCAGCCGGACGCCCGCGACGGCGCCAAAGACGGCGCCCGAAGCACACAGCCGCGCACGTCAAAGCCCCACCCGCCGCTGATCGGACGTCAAATAGCACATAATCGCGGCATGACCTTGAGCACCCGACGCCAGGCCAGACGGGCCGCCCGCCGCGAGGCCCGCCGCGCCCTCCCGCTCTGGCGCCGAGCCCTGCCCACCTGGCGAGTCACCCTCGGCACGCTCACCACGCTGTTCCTGCTCGCCGTCGGCAGCTTCGCCGTGCTCTACGTCATCGTCCCGGTGCCCGACCCCAACGCCCACGCCGTCGCCCAGAACAACATCTACCTCTACGCCGACGGCACCACCGAGATCGCCCGCACCGGCGCCGTCAACCGCACCGACGTCACCATCGACCAGATCCCGCTGCAGACCCAGCAGGCCGCCGTCTCCGCCGAGGACCGCACCTTCTACCAGAACCGCGGCATCGACCTGAAAGGCATGGTCCGGGCCGGCTGGAACACCCTGACCGGCAAAGGCATGCAGGGCGGCTCCACCATCACCCAGCAGTACGTCAAGAACTACTACCTGACCCAGAGCCAGACCATCGAACGCAAGGGCCGCGAACTCCTCATCGCCCTCAAGGTCGACCAGCAGCGCGACAAGAAGGACATCCTCGCCGGCTACCTCAACAGCAGCTACTACGGCCGCGGCGCCTACGGCATCCAGAGCGCCGCCCACGCCTACTACGGCGTCGACGTCTCCGAACTCACCCTCACCCAGAGCGCCTACCTCGCCTCCCTGCTCCAGGCCCCCAGCCTCTACGACGTCAAGACCGCCACCCCCGCCAACCGCGAGAAGGCCATCGCGCGCTGGAACTACACCCTCGACGGCATGGTCCAGCTCGGCTTCCTCACCACCGCCGACCGCGCCGCCGCCACCTTCCCCGACCCGATCGACCCCCAGCCCGCCACCGGCCTCTCCGGCCAGGCCGGCTACCTCGTCGGCGTCGCCGACGACTACCTGATCTCCTCCGGCACCATCGACGCCGCCACCCTCAAGGCCGGCGGCTGGCGCATCACCACCACCTTCGACAAGCCCAAGCAGGACGCCCTCGTCAAGGCCGTCCAGACCGAACTCACCGACGAACTCGACCCCAGGGCCCGCCCCACCACCGACACCGACGTCCGGGTCTCCGGCGCCTCCGTCGAACCCGCCACCGGCCGCGTCGTCGCCGTCTACGGCGGCCCCGACTACGCCAAGCAGCCCTACAACGACGCACTGCGCCAGGACAACCAGATCGGCTCCACCTTCAAACCGATCGACCTCACCGCCGGCCTGCTCGCCCAGCACACCCTCGACGGCCGCCCGATCACCACCGAGTCCCACTACGACGGCACCAGCGAACGCCCCGTCACCGGCGGTCCCACCCCGTACGCGCCACCCAACGAGGACAACGTCGACTACGGCAGCATCAGCCTGCGCTACGCCATGGTGAAGTCCGTCAACTCCGTGTACGCGCAGGAAGGCGTGGACGCCGGGCTCGCCCGCGTCCGGGAGACCGCCGTCAAACTCGGCATCCCCGACAGCGTCCGCGGCATGGACCCGGCCAACACCTCGATGACCCTCGGCACCGCCACCCCCAGCGCCCTCGACCTCGCCGGCGCCTACGCCACCCTCGCCAACCACGGCCAGGCCCACACCCCGTGGTCCGTCCTCAAACTCGAACGCAGCAACCCCGGCGGCGCCATCGACGTCCCCAAGACCCCCGAGCACAACCCCACCGACGCCATCGGCCGCGGCATCGCCGACGCCGTCACCGACGTCCTGCGCGACGTCGTCAGCCCCCGCGGCACCGGCGCCGCCGCCCTCGACCTCGGCCGCCCCGCCGCCGGCAAGACCGGCACCACGGACGCCAACCTCTCGGCCTGGTTCGCCGGCTACACCCCCGAACTCACCACCACCATCGGCATGTTCCGGGAAAACCCGAAGACCCACGCCAAGGAACCCCTGGCCGGCACCGCCGGACTCACCCGCATCAACGGCGGCGCCATCCCCACCAAGATCTGGACCGCCTACATGACCGCCGCCCTCGACGGCACCCCCACCCAGCAGTTCGACCTGCAGGCCGGCCACGACAACCCCGGCACCGACACCTGGCCCACCGCCACCGGCAGCACCTCCCCCCGCACCGGCCCCACCCTCACCCCCGGCCCCGGCCCCACCGCAGCGCCAAGCGCCACCATCCCCGGGCTCGTCACAGCCCCCATCCACGCCCCCAGCGGACCCCCAGCCGCCACCGGCCCCGCCCCCGACCCGACCACCCCCAGCCCGCAGCCCCCCAAGCCCAAGCCCACCGCCAGCCAGGAACAGCCCAGCCCCACCGCCCGACCCACCCAGACCCAGCCGCCCCGGCCCACCGACCCGCCCACCGCCACCGGCGGCCCCGCCACCCGGCCGGCGGCCACCCCGACACCGTAGGCGCCGACCGGACCACCGGACCGGGCACTACCGCCCCGCCGCCAACTCCTTCTCCACCGACGTCCGGAACCGCGGCGTCACCCGCACCTCCCCCAGCCACCCCGCCAACCGCTCCGCCTCCGCCGCGACCGCCCGCCCGGCCTCCGCCCCGACGTCCCGGAACAGCCGCCACACCACCTCGCCGTCGGCACGCTGCGCCCAGCCGCCCACCACCTCACCGCACCACCACACCGTCGGCCCGGCGTTGCCCGCCCGGTCGAACAGCGCCGGCACGTCCTCCGGCCGCAGGTACCAGTCCCGCCCGCGCCAGCCCATCACCGCCGGATCCAGCGCGGGCAGCAGCGCCGCCCACGGCTCCGGCTCCGCCACCGGCGCGTCATCGCCCGGCAGCACCAGCCCGGCCACGCCGCCCGCCAACTCCATGTCCTGCGCGCCGACGTCCGCCAGCGCCCTGCGGACGTCCCCCAACGTCCACCCCGTCCACCACTTCACGTCCTCGACCGTCGCCGGACCGTACGCGGCCAGCCAGCGGCGCACCACCTCCGCCTTCGCCTCCCGCACCGGCACCTCCGGCCACTGCGGCACCAGCGCCCACGGGTAGCTGCTGCTCAGCCACGAACCGCGTGGACGACAGCGCCGCACGTGCCCGTCCGAGGCCAGCAGCCGCAGCAGCCGACTGCCCACGCTCTGCTTCGCCTCGTACGCCTTGCCCGCCGACATCAGCATCGTCTCGCGCAACTGCGGGACGTCATCGCCGAGTTCCTTGGTCGTCGCCTCGCCGCGCACCGCCAGCGCGGCCAGCACCGCCCGCTCGGTCGCGGCCAGCCGCCCCTCGTCCCAGCCCTCGGCGTGGTCCCGCAGGTGCTTGAGCAGCGTCGCCCGCTCCTTGGCCGCGATCGCCCGCGCCGCCGCCGAACTCACGTACGGGGCGAAGCCCTCCGCCACCGCGAAGATCGTCCGCCGCATCGACAGCAGCTTCACCAGCGAGACGTCCTCGTACAGCGCCCGCTCCACCGCCGCCGCCGAGGGCTCGGCCAGCCGCGCGCACGCCGACAGGTACACCGTGGCCGCGTCCGTCGCGTGCAGCCCGACCACCGCGTCGGTCACGTCCTCCACCCGCGCCGCCCGCACCGAGGGCGCCAGCAACTGCCGCCGCCCCAGTCGGGCCCGGCGCTCACCATCACCGATCACCGGCACACGCCTCGTCATACCCGGACCCTAGCCCCGACCGCCGACAGTTCGGGCTCCGCGCCATCCGCCGCCAGTTCCACCGCGAGCTCCGCGAACTCCACGAGCAACGGCGACGTCCGCCCCGCCGCCCAAGCCAGGCAGACCCGGTTGGGCGCGATGTCGGAGACCGGCACGTGCACCACGTCCGAGCGCGTGTAGAACGCCGCCACCGACAACGGCAGCACCACCATGCCCTCGTGCGCCGCCACGTACTCCAGCTTCTCCTCCACGGTGTCCGCACTCGGCCGGGCCCGCTCCGGCCGCCGCCCGGCCGGCACCGGCAGATCCCGCCACTCCGGCACCGCATCCGGCTCCTGCAGCAGCCGCTCGCCGCCCAACTCGGCCATCACCACCGACCGTTCACCCGCCAACCGGTGCCCCGCCGGCAGCACCGCCACCCGCGGCTCCGCGAACAACGGGCGCAACGCCAGACCCCGCTGGTCCACCGGCAACCGCACGAAGGACACGTCCACCCGACCGTCCAGCACCACCTGCGCCTGGTCCCGCCAGGAGGTCCGGACCACCTCCACCGCCAACCCCGCATGCCGCCCGCACATCGCCCGCGCGACGGCCGTCACCGTGATCCCCGGCATGAACCCCACCACGAACCGCGCCCGGTCGTCCGCCGACCGTCCCACCCGGCGCCGCAACGCCTCTGCCGCCGCCAGCAACTGCGGCGCATCCTCCAGCAACTGCCGCCCCGCACACGTCAGTTCGGTCGACCGCCGATCCCGCCGGAACAGCTGGGCACCGAACTCCGCCTCCAACGCCCGGATCTGCCGGGACAGCACCGGCTGCGCGATGTGCAACTCGGCCGCCGCCCGCCCGAAATGCAGCTGCCGCGCCACCGCGACGAAGTACCGCAGCTTCCGCAGATCGACGTCCATCGCCCGCCCTCCCGCTTCCCACCTCCGCTGATACCCCGAGGGTATGACAGCGGACGGAACAAGTCTTGGACGACACCGACCCGCGCGACACAGGATCGAAGCACCTTCCCCCAACCGCGCTCCTCCCGAACCGCGCCGGCACCCCGAAACACCCGAAGCCCGAAAGGCACCACCATGACCCTCACCGACCAGCGCATCGTCGTCCTCGGCGGCACCTCCGGTATCGGCCTCGCCACCGCCGACCTCGCCGCCCGCCAGGGCGCCCGGGTCATCGTCGCCTCCAGCCGGACCGACAGCGCCGAACGCGCCCTCGCCACCCTCCCCACCGGAACCACCGCCGAAATCGCCGACCTCACCGACAGCACCCAGGTCACCGCTCTCTTCGACCGCCTCGGCCCCATCGACCACCTGGTCTTCACCGCCGGCGAACCACTCGCCCTCATGCCCCTCGACGACCTCGACCTCGACGCCGCCCGCCGCTTCTTCACCCTGCGCTACTTCGGCGCCCTCGACGCCGTCCGCGTCGCCGCCCCCCGGCTGCGCCCCGGCGGCTCGATCACCCTCACCTCCGGCACCGCCGGCCTGCGGCCCGGACCGGGCTGGAGCGTCGCCGCCGGCATCTGCGGCGCGATCGAGTCCCTGGTCCGGGCCCTGGCCGTCGAACTCGCGCCGATCCGGGTCAACGCCGTCCGGGCCGGCATGATCCGCACCCCGCTCTGGTCCGGCCTGCCCGACACCGACCGCGAACAGCTCTACGCCGCGACCGCCGCCGGCCTCCCCCTCGGCCGGATCGGCGACCCCGAGGACGCCGCCGAGGCGTACGCCTACCTGATGCGGCAGCGCTTCGCCACCGGCACCGTCGTCACCGTGGACGGCGGCACCCTGCTGGCCTGAACGCCCCCGGCCGACCTGCACCCCCGGCTGACCTGCCCCCCGGCCGGCGACCGCTCACCGGACCGGGTGGAGCCCGTCCACGACCGTCCACCCCGGGCCGAGCTCCCGGCGCAGCGCCTCCCGGGCGGCCCGGGCGGCGGCGTCGAAGCGGACCGCCTCGTCCCGCGACCACGGCGACGGACCGCCCGGGTCGGCCCAGTCCAGCGAGGACTGGTACCAGGAGGACAGCCTGTCCAGCTCGGCCGCGAGCGCGGCACTGATCGGCAGGCGGTCGAGCTCGGCCGGGTAGCCGTACGGGCTGTCCACGTCGTCCGGCCACAAGGCGGTGCCGACCACCCCGGCCTCGAAGAAGTACCGCAGGCGCTCCGCGCTCACAGGTACAGCCCGACGGCTCACAGGTACAGCCCCGTCGAACCCTCCGTGTCACCGAAGCGGGTCGCGGCCACCGCGTGCAGGTCGCGCTCGCGCAGCAGCACGTAGGTGGCGCCCCGGACCTCGACCTCCAGCTTGTCCTCCGGGTCGTACAGGACGCGGTCACCGGGCTCCACGGAGCGCACGCTCTGGCCGACGGCGACAGCCTCCGCCCACGTGCACCTCTTGCTCAGCTCCGCGGTCGCCGGGATCAGGATGCCGCCGGTCGAGCGGCGCTCGCCCTCGCCGCCCTCGATGCGCACCAGCACGCGGTCGTGCAGCATCCGGATCGGCAGCTTCTCGCCCAGCCGGTCGTGCCGGACGGCATCGTGCGGGTGGTCGGAGCGGGTCTCGTCGTTCGTACTCACGGTCCCGAAGGTACCGCTCCCGGGCGCGGAGCGTGACGCTGGCCCGGCATACGGAAGGCCGGGCGCGCACCGCGCCCGGCCCTCAACCGCGTACCCGCGTGCTCGCGTACCCGCGCTTCCCGCGTACGCGTGTTCCCGCGTCAGCCCTTGCGGCGCTTGCGCGACGAGGCGACCAGCAGCACCAGGCCCACGCCGACCAGCGCGGCCGGAACGATCCGCTCCCGCCGCGGCTGCCCCTTCTCGTCCACGAACTGCGCCTTGACCTTGTCCACCATGCCGCTGGCGGCGACGTACGCCCGGCCGGCCCTCTCCTCGACGGCGGCCGCCGCCCTGGCCTTGACCTGGGCGGAGATCGTGCTCGGGTGAACGCGTACGGCCAGCTCGTCCAGGGTCTCCGCCAGCCGGCCGCGCGTGCTCTCGATGTCCGCCTCGATCTGGGCGGTCGTCCGCGCCGACTTGTCCTGCGTGCTCGCCTCGCCCACTCGGGCCACCCCATTCACTTGCCGATGTTGATCTGTGCGATCCGTTGCGATCTGTACGACTGACCCAGTGTGTCAGCTGCCGCGCACGGCCGCGCGGCCCCACCCACCATCGGAGGTAAGTTTGCCGTGGTACGACCGCCCGTCACAGCAGCACGCACCAGGAGAGTCCACCCATGACTGAGCGTCTCCAGCCCGGCGACACCGCGCCCGCCTTCAGCCTGTCCGACGCCGACGGCAACCAGGTGTCCCTCGCCGACCACGCGGGCCGCAAGGTCGTCGTCTACTTCTACCCCAAGGCGCTCACCCCGGGATGCACCAAGCAGGCCTGCGACTTCACCGACAACCTGGAGGTCTTCGCGGGCGCCGGCTACGACGTCATCGGCATCTCGCCGGACCAGCCGGAAAAGCTCGGCAAGTTCCGCGAGACCGAGAACCTCAAGGTCACCCTGCTCTCCGACCCGGACAACAAGGTCCTGGAGGCGTACGGCGCCTACGGCGAGAAGCAGAACTACGGGCGCACCTACCTGGGCGTGATCCGCTCCACGATCATCGTCGACGAGCAGGGCAAGGTCGAGCGCGCGCTCTACAACGTCAAGGCCACCGGCCACGTCGCCAAGCTGCTGCGCGACCTCAAGATCGAGGCCTGACCGGCCCGCCCCGACACGACGAAGCGGTGGCGGCACACCCCCCGACCGGGTGCGCCGCCACCGCCGTCCCTCACCTCGACGGGCCGCTGTCAGCTCAGCAGGCCCCGAGGTCGCTCCAGACTCCCCACGCGCCACTGGCCGCGGGGTCGTCGCCCTTGGTCCACCACTTGTTCTGGTAGTAGTGGCCCTTCCAGGACACCTTGGTGGGCGTCGCGTAGGTGGTGCCCGCGTCCCAGCCCGGCGCACCCGCGCAACCGGCCGGCGTGGTCGGCGGCGTCGTGGGCGGAGTGGTCGGCGGCGTCGTGGGCGGAGTGGTCGGCGGCGTGGTCGGCGGAGTCGTACCGCCGTCGGTCGCGCCCCGGGTCAGGTCGCCCTTGATCCCGTACAGCGTGCCGCCCACGTTCACCGTCCAGTTCGACGGCGTGGACACCGGCAGGTAGTAGACGAAGTCCATGTCGACCGAGGCGCCCGGCGCCAGCGACTGCCAGCCCGGCAGCTTGACCGACACCCGGTTGTAGGTGCCCTTCAGACCGCCCACGTTGCCCGGGCCCGGATTGTCCTGCCGGATGACCTGCAGCCCGAACCCGGACTGGTCCTTGGCGTTGCCCGGCGCCGAGTTGCCGTAGTCGAACCGGAACTCGGTGCCGCCCGGCAGGGTCAGCGTCGAGTTGTTGACGATGTGCAGCTTCGGGTTGATCGGGTAGTTCGAGTCGCCCAGCGCGAAGTTGGTGAACGACACGTCGACCGGCAGGGTCTGCTGCGGCAGCGCGACCGTCGAACGGGTCGCGCCGTACGGGGCCGCCGACTTGAACTTGTCGTACATCAGCGAGGTCAACGTCGAACCGGGCACGTACTCGCCCTTGCCGCCGTTCGCGGCGGCGTCCCACTTGTAGTCGCCCGCGAGCTCCCAGATCATCGCGCCGCCGGCGCCCTGGTTGACGATGTAGTCCGCCTTGGCGCCCACCGACTGCTCGTCCTCGGTGGAGAGGAACACCTTCTTGGTGTCGTTCCACAGCCACGGCGCCACCAGGGCGGAGCTGTAGTTGCGGGCGTAGGTGCCCTGCAGTGCGGTGTCCGTCACCCCGTACTTGGCGAGGTAGTCGGGCAGGATGCCCTTCTCCAGGTTCTTCGCGTGCCACATCGGGTTCGACCCGGCCGGGGACTCCTTGCCCGCGTCGTCCTTGTCGTTCCAGATGTTGTCGATGCCGACCGCGCCGTCCCCGCAGGAGGTCAGACCGGCCCCGACCGGACAGGTCGTCGCCGACGCCGTACCCCAGAGGCCGTTGGTGCCGCCCTGCACGTTCTTGAACCCGCGGGTGTAGTACGGCAGGCCGACGTTGATCCGGCCACCGGGCATCGCGCCGCGGAAGTAGTGGTACGACCAGTCGGCGTTCAGATAGCCGATGCCGCCGTACTGCCCGGTGCCGTACACGTTGGCGGCCGCCAACTCGCCGTCCTTGCCGTCGTCGAACAACGAGGCGTTCGGGCCGACGTACTTGTTCCAGGCGCCGTGCAGGTCGTACGACATGATGTTGACGTAGTCCAGGTACTGCGCCACCTGGAAGGTCTCCATGCCGCGCAGCAGATAGCCGGACGACGGGGCCGCGACCGACAGCAGGTAGTGCCTGCCGTCGGCGGCACCGGCCTTGTCCAGGCTCTCCCGCAACGTCTTCATCAGCGCCGCGTAACCCTTGGCCAGCGAACCCCGCTTGGAGTTGGCGAGCTGCCAGTCCAGCGGGTTCCCGGCGTCCTTCATCGAGGTCGGGTACTCGTAGTCGATGTCGACACCGTTGAAACCGTACGTGCGGATGAAGTCGACCGACGAGGCCGCGAAGGTGTCGATGCCCGCCTGGTTCACGCTGCCGTCCGGGTTGACGGTCATCGAGTAGAAGCCGCCGGAGTTCACCCGCTTGCCGTCGTCCCCGAAGTAGCCGCCCGTCTCGGTCCAACCGCCCACCGAGATCAGCGTCTTGACGTTCGGGTACTGCTTCTTGAACTTCGTCAGCAGATTGAAATGACCCTTGTACGGCAACGTCGGATCCAGCTCGGCCCCGGGCACTCCCGGGAAGGAGATCCCGGTCGCCTCGTTGGTCGGGCCGTCCGCGCCGACGGACAGCTTGTTGTCGCCGCCGACGTGCCCGAAGGCGTAGTTGAGATGGGTGACCTTGTCCCAGGGAATGTCGCTCACCAGGTACGGCTGATCGCCGTTCTTGCCGGTGCGCCAGCCGGTGAAGTAGCCGATGATGCGGCGCTGGTGGTCCGCACCCATCTTCTCGCGCCCGCCGGTGTCGTAGACGGAACAGTACGGGACGTCCACCCCGGGGGTCTGGTACAGCCCGTCCGGCCGACAGGCCGCGTTGTCGACGGCCGCCGCCGCCTGCGAGGGCGCCGCACCCAGCGTCGCCATCAGCAGCCCGGCCAGCGACGCCGCCACCAACGAGGCCACACCAGCCCGGCCCGCCGGACTCCTACGTCGCCGAACGGCGGTGGGACGCCGTTCGGCAGTGCTTCGGATCAACACTCGGTCCTCCAGGAGAGAGTGTCGGCGCGTGCCTGTGGGAGAGCACGCACGTGGGGGATTCCAATTGGCGCAGAAGCTATGTGGTCTGAACCACATAGGTCAATAGGTCTGTACCAATTGGTAATCAGCAGCCGAACATCCACCGGCCCCGGTGTCCGAAGTGCCCGAACTGCCGCCCCGTCACGGATGCGCGCTGCGAACGGAACAGGAACAGGCGCACGGCGCCGCGCTGAATCTCGCTGTTCCCACCGGAAGTGAAGCCCTAGACTGGAGGCCATGCGGCCTTGGCGGAGCAGGCAGACGCGCCGGACTTAGGATCCGGTGGGGGAAACCCCGTGAGGGTTCGAATCCCTCAGGCCGCACTAGCCTTACACCTAAGGTTTGAAGGCCCTCCCCGAGAAGCATCTCGGGGAGGGCCTTCGGCGTTCCGCGGACGGCGCGTCAGCCGATGAGCTCCTTGACCACCGGCGCGAGGGCGCGGAAGGCCTGGCCGCGGTGGCTGATGGCGTTCTTCTCGTCCGCCGTGAGCTCGGCGCAGGTGCGGGTCTCGCCGAGGGGCTGGAGGATCGGGTCGTAGCCGAAGCCGCCGTCGCCGGCCGGGGTGGTGCGGAGGGTGCCGAGGAGGCGGCCTTCGACGACGCGTTCGGTGCCGTCGGGGAGGGCGAGGGCGGCGGCGCAGAAGAAGTGGGCGCCCCGGTGCGGCTCGGCGATGTCGGAGAGTTGGGCGAGCAGCAGGTCGAGGTTGGCGCGGTCGTCGCCGTGCTTGCCGGACCAGCGGGCGGAGAAGATGCCGGGTGCGCCGTTGAGGACGTCCACGCAGAGGCCGGAGTCGTCGGCGACGGCGGGCAGGCCGGTGGCGCGGGCCAGGGCGTGGGCCTTGAGCAGGGCGTTCTCGGCGAAGGTGACGCCGGTTTCGGGGACGTCCGGGATCTCGGGGTAGGCGTCGGCGCCGACGAGTTCGACGTCGAGGCCGGCGTCGGTGAGGATGGCGCGGAGCTCGGCGACCTTGTGCTGGTTGCGGGTGGCGAGGATCAGGCGGGTGGACATATCGCCCACCCTATCCGGCGTCGAGGGGCCGTCAGCCGGTGCAGACCGAGGTGAGGTTGCCGGCCGCGTCGCCGAGCGGCTTGAGGTCGGGGACCTGGTTCTTGTCGGCGGCCCGCTGCACGTTGTCGACCTGCTTCTGCAGGTCGGTGACGGCCTTGGCGACGTCGGTGTTCTTGGAGTTCTTCCCGACCTGGTCGAGGTCGGTCTTGAGCTTCTGCAGCGCCTTCCCGGCGGCGGCCGAGTCGTTGCTGGCGTTGTCGTAGGCCTTGGTGACGTCGGCGATGTCGCCGGTGATCTTCACGGCGGTGTTGCCGCAGTCGATGGCCTTCTGTGCGGCGGAGCAGCTCACCATGCTGAGCGGGAGGATCGCGATCAGTCCGGCCACGGCGAGGGCGGCGGGGCGGGCGATGCTGGACGGCATCCGGTCCTCCTGTGGGGCGCGGGTTCCGTGGTGTGGGACGCGCGCCGGGGGGTGCGCGGTTCCCGCAGCGGGGGTGCTGCGGGAACCGTACGGTCTCCGGGCCCGGCCTGTACAGCAGGCCGGGCGGCGGGGCGTCCGACCTGGATCACGGTTGTGGGGCCCGCGCCGGTTCAGCCTTCGAGGGCCTTGCGCTGGATCTGGTCGAGCTCCGCGCAGCCGAGGCTGCCGAGGTCGAGCAGCTGGTCGAGCAGGGCGCGGTCGAACGGCGCGCCTTCGGCGGTGCCCTGGACCTCGACGAAGCGGCCGTCGGAGGTGCAGACGATGTTCATGTCGGTTTCGGCGCGCACGTCCTCCTCGTACTGGAGGTCGAGCATGGGGACGCCGTCGATGATGCCGACGCTGACGGCGCTGACGCCGCCGGTGATGGGCTGGCCCTTGGCGCGCAGGAGCTTCTTGTCGCGGGCCCAGGCAACGGCGTCGACGAGGGCGACGTAGGCGCCGGTGATGGCGGCGGTGCGGGTGCCGCCGTCGGCCTGGAGGACGTCGCAGTCGAGGACGATGGTGTTCTCGGCGAGGGCGCGGTGGTCGACGACGGCGCGCAGCGAGCGGCCGATGAGCCGGCTGATCTCGTGGGTGCGGCCGCCGATGCGGCCCTTGACGGCTTCGCGGTCGCCGCGGGTGTTGGTGGCGCGCGGGAGCATGGAGTACTCGGCGGTGACCCAGCCTTCGCCGCTGCCCTTGCGCCAGCGGGGGACGCCCTCGGTGACACTGGCGGTGCACAGCACCTTGGTGTCGCCGTAGGAGATGAGGACGGAGCCTTCGGCGTGCTTGCTCCAGCCCCGTTCGATGGTGATGGGGCGGAGCTGTTCGGGGGTGCGGCCGTCGATGCGTGACATAGGCACTGAGCGTAGTGGCTTCGGGTGGCGGGGCCGTGTCGGTGCGCCGGGGCCCGCTGTCCGGGTGCGCCGCGGCCCGCCGTTCCCTCGGGTGGGGTGGCGGGCCGGGCGGGTGGGCCCGGGTGGCTCGGTGGGTGAGCCCGGGTGGCTCGGTGGGTGAGCCCGGGTGGCTCGGTGAGTGAGCCTCGCGGCTCGATGGGTGGGCCCGGGTGGTTCAGCTCACATCATGTCTTCGATGTCGGCGGCGATCGGGTCGGCGTCGGTGCCGATGACGACCTGGATCGCGGTGCCCATCTTGACGACGCCGTGGGCGCCGGCGGCCTTGAGGGCGGCCTCGTCGACCAGGGCGGCGTCCTTGACCTCGGTGCGCAGGCGGGTGATGCAGCCTTCGACCTCTTCGATGTTGTCGATTCCGCCCAGACCGGCGACGATCTTCTCAGCCTTGCTGGCCATCTGATTTCTCCCTCTGTCTCGGCTCGCCGGCCGCTCTGCCGGGTGCCGTCGTGCGCTGTGCTGTGGGGGTTGTCCCTCGGCCGCGGGGCGGCGAGGTCCGTGCGGCTGACGCGGGTTCAGCTGCGGTCGTGCTGCCGGGCAGCGCGACCAGCATCACCCGCGCAGGTCCGGTTTGCCACGTTAGGCCACATTTGGCCCACTCCGGCGGGCAGGCTCCCGATCGCCGCCCGAGGATGACGATCAGCGGGGCCGGAGTCCCGGAGTGCGACCTGCGTCCGATGGTGGTCTACACCAATATATGTGTACTCCGATGAACGCGGAACCGGCCCCGGGCGTTCCTGAGCCCCGCCCGAGGGTCCCGCAGGGGGCCACCGGCCGGCAACTGCTCCCGGAAGGCGAAGGATGAGTTCGGCAGGCGCCACAGCCCCGCAGACGACGTGGTGGCACTCCTTCTACGGCGGCCTCCAGAAGATGGGCCGTTCGCTGCAGCTGCCGGTGGCCGTGCTCCCGGCGGCGGGCATCCTGAACCGGCTCGGCCAGCCCGACGTGTTCGGCAAGGACGGCCTGGGCTGGGACAACGTCGCCAGGGTCTTCGCCGCCGCCGGCGGCGCGCTGCTCGACTCCTCCTTCGGCCTGCCGATGCTGTTCTGCGTCGGCGTCGCGATCGGCATGGCGAAGAAGGCGGACGGCTCGACCGCGCTCGCCGCCGTGGTCGGCTTCCTGGTCTACTTCAGGGTCCTGCACGCCTTCCCGGAGCGCTGCAAGGGCGGGACGGTCCCGGTCCCGGACGCCTGGACCGGCCAGTGCGTGGACTACTCGTCGGCGAAGATCGCGGCCGCGACGTACCAGAATCCAGGGGTGCTGGGCGGCATCCTGATCGGCCTGCTGTCGGCCTGGCTCTGGGTCCGGTTCCACCGCACCAAGCTGGTGGACTGGCTCGGCTTCTTCAACGGCCGCCGCCTCGTGCCGATGATCACCGCCCTGGTGGGCCTGGTGATCGCCGTCCTCGCGCTCTGGATCTGGCCGCCGATCGGCCGCGGCCTCAACGACTTCTCACAGGACCTCGCCGACCTGGGCGCGGGCGGCTCCGGCATCTTCGGCGTGTGCAACCGCGCGCTGCTGCTGATCGGCATGCACCAGCTGCTGAACACCTTCGTCTGGTTCCAGTTCGGCGACTTCACCAAGGCCGACGGCGCGATGGTGCACGGCGACATCCCACGCTTCCTGGCGGGCGACCCGACGGCCGGACAGTTCCTGTCCGGCTTCTTCCCCATCATGATGTTCGCGCTGCCCGCCGCCGCGCTCGCGATCGCACACTCGGCCAAGCTGCACCGCCGCAAGGAGATCTACGGCCTGATGCTCTCGGTCGGCCTGACGTCCTTCGTCACCGGTGTCACCGAGCCGATCGAGTACTCCTTCGCCTACATCGCCCCGGCCCTGTACGCGGTGCACGCCCTGCTGACCGGCGCCTCGATGGCGGTGACGTGGGGGCTCGGGGTGCATGACGGGTTCAGCTTCTCGGCCGGCCTGATCGACTACGTGATCAACTGGGGGCTGGCCACCAAGCCGTGGCTGATCATCATCATCGGCCTCTGCTTCGCCGTCGTGTACTACGCGCTCTTCCGGTTCATCATCGTCAAATTCGACCTGAAAACACCGGGGCGCGAGGACGAGGACGAGGTCGAGGACGTCACCAAAGCCTGAAACAGAGCGCCCCGGGCAGCATCCCGCAATGGCCTCCGGACCCGCCGGTCCGGGGGCCTTCGGCATTTCGGGAAAGGACTTGTTTCCCTGCCCGGCTGACGTTCGAAAGGCAATTCGGCCGCGATACGGCCACCGACGAAGCGCTCCCAGGCGGCGACCGACCGCGACGGCGGGAAGCCCCGGTCAGGCGGATCTGCGACACCGCGGTCACTCTCAGCTCCCGCCACCGCGACCCCGGCGGCGGCGGGCTCTTTTTGTTGCGCAAATAGCCAAAATCCCAATCACACACGTAATCAAGATCGTCGTTCCGCGACTAGGTTTCGATTTCATAGCGCTTCCCCGCGACGGCGCTTTCCGGGTTCCCCGCCTTCTCCACCCGTGCTAGAAACTGGTCTACACCACCCGTGGTGTAGACCAGTACGCGGTTGGCCCCCTGTGCCCAGCCCCCGACCGACCGCCATGCCGTTAGGAACCCACCCCCATGAGTCAGTCTGCGCAGGCACCGGCGCCCGCCACGGCTCCGGCCGCGCCAAGCCCCGCCAAGAAGTTCGGCCAGAACGTCCTCCAGGGCCTGCAGAAGATCGGCCGCAGCCTCCAGCTGCCGGTCGCCGTCCTCCCGGCCGCCGGCATCCTGCTCCGGCTCGGCCAGCCCGACGTCTTCGGCAAGGACGGACTCGGCTGGGGAAAGGTCGCCGAGGTCTTCGCCACCGCCGGTGACGCCGTGTTCAGCAACCTGCCGCTGCTGTTCTGCGTCGGTGTCGCGATCGGCTTCGCCAAGAAGGCCGACGGTTCCACCGCGCTGGCCGCCCTGGTCGGCTACCTGGTCTTCCACAACGTGCTGACCGTCTTCCCGATGGACGGCACCGTCACCGCGGCACTGCCGGCCGGAAAGCCGCAGAACCCGGGCGTCTTCGGCGGCATCGTCGTCGGCCTGCTCAGCGCCGTGATCTGGCAGAAGTACCACCGCAAGAAGCTCGTCGACTGGCTCGGCTTCTTCAACGGCCGCCGCCTCGTGCCGATCATCATGGCCTTCGTCGGCACCCTGCTCGGCGTCGTCATGGGTCTGGCCTGGGGCCCGATCGGCACCGGCCTGACCCACGCCAGCGACTGGCTGACCGGTCTCGGCGCCGCCGGCTCCGGCATCTACGGTGTCGCCAACCGCGCGCTGATCCCGGTCGGCATGCACCAGTTCCTGAACACCTTCTTCCAGCAGCAGGTCGGCAGCTTCACCGACGCCTCCGGCCACACCTGGACCGGCGACATCCCGCGCTTCTTCCACAACGACCCGACCGCCGGCCAGTTCATGTCGGGCTTCTTCCCGATCATGATGTTCGGCCTGCCGGCCGCCGCCCTGGCGATCGCCCACACCGCGCGCCCCGAGCGCCGCAAGGCCGTGCTCGGCATGATGATCTCGGTCGCGCTGACCAGCTTCGTGACCGGTGTCACCGAGCCGATCGAGTTCTCGTTCATGTTCATCGCCCCGGTGCTCTACCTGATCCACGCGCTGCTCACCGGCCTCTCGATGGCCATCACCTGGAGCCTGGGCGTGCACGACGGCTTCGGCTTCTCGGCCGGTCTGATCGACTACGGGCTCAACTGGAACCTGGCCACCAAGCCCTGGCTGATCATCCCGATCGGCCTGGTCTTCGCGGCGCTGTACTACTTCCTATTCCGCTTCGCGATCACCAAGTTCAACCTCAAGACCCCCGGTCGCGAGGACGACGACGAGATCGAGGACGTCACCAAGGCCTGACGCCCGCGTCCCTCCCGTCCGAAGGGCCCCGCCCCGCCGCCGCTCCCCCGGCGGCGGGGCGGGGCCCTTCGCGCACCCGGACGCCCTGGCGTTCCAGCGCGTGGAAAGGGCGGCGGACGAACCGACGGAAGCCCCGGTCAACTGAGGCGGTGAACGCCTCGTGCCTCACGCCCCCCTGGGCCGGCCCTAGATCCACCCGCGCCGGGCCGCGTGCACGCCGGCCTGGAAGCGGCTCTCCGCGCCCAGGCCGGCGGTCAGTTCGGCGACCAGCCGGCGCACCGTGCGCTCCGACACCTCCAGCTTCCGGGCGATCGCCGCGTCCGTCAGCCCGGCCGCCAGCAGTCGCAGCACGGCGAGTTGACGATCGGTCATCTCGCGTTCCTCCGGTCCGAGCTCCGGCGGCGTCCAGGCCGCCGACCAGAAGTACTCGAACAGCTCCGCCACCAGTTCGACCAGCGCCGGCTCGCGGACCACCACCGCCGCCTCGGCGGCCGGAGCGTCCCCGCCCGGTCCCGAACCGGGCGCCGGCAGGATCGCCAGCCGGGCGTCCACCACGATCAGCCAGAGCGGCAGCGAGTGCGCCGCCCTGATCCTGGCCCCGGCCCCGGTCAGCTCCCGCACGTGCGCCAGCACGGCCGGGCGGCGCAGCGCGGCGGCCGGGTAGATGGTGCGCAGGGCGGCGCCGTGGGCGAGGGCGAGGCGTTCGCGGGCGAGTTTGCCGGCCAGGGCGGGTCCGGAGAGGTCCTGGCCGGGGCGCAGGGAGAGAGCTTCGGTGCGGGCGCCGCGGGCGGCGTCCTCGAGCAGGGCGGCGATCCGGTCGGCGCCGCGGACGAGTTCGAGGCCGGTGCCGGTTCCGCTACCGGTTCCGGTGCGGTGGCGCTGTTGGACGGGCAGGTAGCCGGTGTGCAGCCGGTCGACGGAGTCGCGGGCGTGACGCAGGGCGGCGACGAGGGCGGTGACCTGGGTGTCGGCGTCGAGCAGGAGCTGGCGGACGGCGGTGTCGACCGAGACGGCGGTGCCGGTGGGGGCCGTGTCGGGGGCGGCGGCCGGCTGGAGCAGCCCGAGGGTGTGCAGTTCTGTGGTGGCGGCGGCGAGCCGGGGGGCGTCCCAGTCGAGGCCGAGTGCCTCGGGCGGGTGGCCGGGTTCGGCGAGCAGGCGGGCGTAGAGCCGGGTGGCGTCGGTGCCGGTGGTGCTCTCCATCGGGCGCAGCCTAGTGCGGGTGGGGCGGGGCCGGTCGGGGGTTTCCGCTCCGCGAGACGGCGCGGTCGCCGTCGGCCCGCGGGCCCGGGCGGCCCCGGCGGAGTCCGCGTTGCGGGACGGGTCTTCCGCTCCCGGTCATGGCCGGTTCCGGTCGGCCCGGGTGGGCTGACCTGCGGTGCGGTGGCGCGCAGGATGTGCGGCATGGCTCTTCCCGAAGCTTCGACGATCTGGTTGGACGGCCCCCTGGTGCCCTGGCGGGAGGCCCGGGTGCACGTCCTCACGCACGGCCTGCACTACGGCACGGGGGTGTTGGAGGGCACCCGGGTGTTCGCCACGGCGGACGGTCCGGCGGTGTTCCGGCTGTCCGAGCACCTGCGCCGGCTGGACCGCAGTGCCCGGATGATCCGGATGGAACTCCCGTACGATCTCGCCGACTTGACGAAGGCGACGGTGGAGCTGGTGCGCGCCAACGGCCACCGGGAGTGCTATCTGCGGCACTTCGCGTTCCTCGGGTACGGCTCGATGGGCATCGACATGCGGGCGGCGCCGGTCACCGTGTCGATCGCGAGCTGGGAGTGGCTGGGCCAACTCCCGCCCGCGGAGGGCGGGATCACGTTGAAGACGAGCAGCTGGCGGCGGAACGACCCGAACGCGGTGCCGCCCGCGGCGAAGGCCACCGGCCCGTACCTGAACTCGGTGCTCGCCCGTCGGGAGGCGAATGACGCGGGCTACGACGAGGCGCTGCTGCTCGGTCCGGACGGCACGGTGAGCGAGTGCACCGGGGAGAACGTGTTCACCGTGCGGGACGGGGTGCTGCGCACGCCTCCGTCGAGCGCGGGCGCTCTGGAGGGCATCACCCAGGACACGGTGCTGACCCTGGCCCGCGACCTGGGGGTGGAGGTCCGCGTGGAGGGCCTGCTGCGCTCGGATCTCTACGCGGCGGACGAGCTCTTCGTCTGCGGCACGGCGGCGGGCGTCATCCCGGTCCGGGCCCTGGACGACCGTGCGCTCCCCGAGTCTCCCGGCCCGGTCACCGTCCGGTTGCGGGAGGCGTACCAGGCGGCCGTGACGGGCGCCGACCCGCGCTACCGGCACTGGCTGACGCCGGTGCTCTGACCGGGGTCGGCCGCGACACCGTACGGGTCCCGGCCGCGAACGGGCCCCGGCGGGGCGGGTCGGCCCGGTCAGACCTCGTACACCGCGCCGGCCCGGGCGATGTCGACCGGGCCGGTGTAGGCGGCGGCCGCGTCGCGGCGGTTGTGCTCGGCGTCGGTCCAGGGGGGGATGTGGGTGAGGACGAGCCGGCGGGCACCGGCGGCGGTGGCGTGCTCGCCGGCTTCGCGGCCGTTGAGGTGGACGGCCTGGTAGGTGTCGCGGCCGTCGATGTACGCGGCCTCGCAGAGGAAGAGGTCGGTGTCGCGCGCGAGTTCGACGAGTTCGGCGCTCTCGCCGGTGTCACCGCTGTAGACGAGCGAGCGGCCGCCGTGTTCGAGGCGGAAGGCGAAGGCGTCGACGGGGTGGTTGACCTGGGCGACGTCGATCCGGAACGGGCCGAGGTCGAAGCTGCCAGGGGTGAGGGTGCGGAACTCGAAGACCTCCTTCATGCCCGGGTTCTCCGGCATGTCGTAGGCACGGGCGAGCCGCTCGGCGGTGCCGGCCGGGCCGTACACGGGGAGCAGTTCGGGGCAGCCCTCGGCGCGGTAGTTGCGGGCCACCCAGTAGGCGCACAGGTCGACGCAGTGGTCGGCGTGCAGGTGGCTGAGCAGGACGGCGTCGACGTCGTAGAGGCCGGTGTACTTCTGCAGGGCGCCGAGAGCTCCGTTGCCGAGGTCGAGGACGACGCGGTAGCCCTCCGCCTCGACCAGGTAGCTGGAGCAGGGCGAGTCGGCGGACGGGAAGCTCCCCGAGCACCCCACCACGGTCAGTTTCATCCGAGCCCCTCCACCCCGACACGTCCTGGCTGCTGTTGGAAAACGGCATGGAAAACGGCAGGCCGGGCCGGTGGACCGGCCGGTAGCACTGCGTTGGTGTGTCGAGGGTAAGGGTGGAGCGGCACTTTGCCCCCGTCCCCGTGCCGGGCTGTGGCTGGAATCACCAGAACGCCGGGGACGGGACCGGGGGCGGGAGCGGAGATGGGGGCAGGGGCGGGGGTGTGGGTGGGGATCAGCGGTGCCGGGGGCGGTTCCGGGCCCAGGCGCGGATGGTGTCGGGGTACCAGCGGGGGTGGCCGTTGGCGTCGGTCACGTCCGGGTCGGGCAGCAGACCGTGCCGCCGGTAGTTGCGGACGGTCTCGGGCTGGACGTTGATGTGGCGGGCGATCTCGGCGTAGGACCACGGTTCGGCGCTACGGCTCATGCGCACCGTCCGGTTGTTCGCTCGCTGCGCTCACTCACGAGGCACCTCCGGGGGGCGGGGGCGGACGTTCGTGACGCAGCCTGTCCGGGCGCGGGTCGGACGTACGGCGCGGAACGGGCACGGTGGCGGTTTCGTGACGAACCGGGAGCAACGCGCGGACAAATACTCAACTGTCACAGGCGACACGGTGGTGGCGTCCGCCCCCGGCCCGGTACGGTTCGCCGCATGAACGGCATGACTGGTACCTGGGTCGTCCTGGCAGTGGCCGGCGTCGCGCTGGTGGCGACGGTCGTGGCGCTGATGGCACGGCGCACCCGCCCGGCCCCGCGCCCGGCGGGGCCGACCGGCCCGCGTCCGCGCCCGAGCACCAGGGCCCGCCCGGAGCCGCAGGAGATCTGGTGGGCGGAGGTGCCGTTCGAGGACGGCCCCGGGTCGAAGGACCGCCCGTGCCTGGTGCTGCGGGTGAACGGCCGGACCGCCACCGTCGCGAAGATCACCAGCAAGCACCACGCCGAGCGCCCGGGCGTACTGCCGCTGCCGCCCGGTTCGGTGGGCGACCGGCAGGGCCGGGTCAGCTGGCTGGAGACCGACGAGCTGCGCGAGGTGCCGCTGTCGACCTTCCGCCGCCGGGCCGGCACGGTGGACCGGCAGGTGTGGGCCCGGGCGCAGCAGGTGCTGAACTAGGGCCTGCCCCGAGGCGGGCCCGCGAGCGGGCTACGCCCAGAGCTGGCCCTGCAGCGCCTCGACCGCCGCCTCGGTGGACTCGGCCGTGTAGATGCCGGTGGACAGGTACTTCCAGCCGCCGTCGGCGACCACGAAGACGATGTCCGCGCGCTCCCCCGCGGCCGCGGCCTTGCGGCCGACACCGATCGCCGCGTGCAGGATGGCGCCGGTGGAGACGCCCGCGAAGATGCCCTCCTGCTGCAGGAGTTCGCGGGTGCGGCGGACGGCGTCGGCGGAGCCGACCGAGAAGCGGGTGGTGAGCACCTCGGCGTCGTACAGCTCGGGGACGAAGCCCTCGTCGAGGTTGCGCAGCCCGTACACCAGGTCGTCGTAGCGCGGTTCGGCGGCGACGATCTTCACGCCGGGGACCTTCTCGCGCAGGTAGCGGCCGACGCCCATCAGGGTGCCGGTGGTGCCGAGGCCGGCCACGAAGTGCGTGACGGTCGGCAGGTCGGCGAGGATCTCGGGGCCGGTGCCGGTGTAGTGGGCGCCCGCGTTGTCGGGGTTGCCGTACTGGTAGAGCATCACCCAGTCGGGGTGCTCGGCGGCGGTCTCCTTGGCGATCCGGACGGCGGTGTTGGAGCCGCCGGCGGCCGGGGAGGGGATGATCTCGGCGCCCCACATGCGGAGCAGTTCGCGCCGTTCCTCGCTGGTGTTCTCGGGCATCACGCAGACCATCCGGTAGCCCTTGAGCTTGGCGGCCATGGCGAGCGAGATGCCGGTGTTGCCGCTGGTGGGCTCGAGGATGGTGCAGCCGGGGGTGAGCCGGCCGTCGGCCTCGGCGCGCTCGATCATGTGCAGCGCCGGACGGTCCTTGATCGAGCCGGTCGGGTTGCGGTCCTCCAGCTTGGCCCAGAGGGTGACCAGGCCCTCGGTGTTGCCGGGGACGGCGGCGGACAGCCGCGGCAGGCGGACCAGCGGGGTGTTGCCGACGGCTTCGAGCGGACTGTCGTAACGCAAGGGAGGCCTCCGGCCACGGCGGTGAGGGTCACACGGCGGTGAGGGTCACGAGGGGTGGTTCCCCCGCCGGTGGCGGGGGAACCGGGAGGTCGGCGGGGTAACCGGGATCAGCGGGCGCCGCCGGCCACGGCGGGCAGGATGGTGACGCTGTCGCCGTCGGCGAGGGCGGTGGAGATGCCCTCCAGGAAGCGGACGTCCTCGTCGTTCAGGTAGACGTTGACGAAGCGGCGCAGCTCGCCGCCGTCCAGCAGGCGGGCGGCGATGCCCGGGTGGCGGGCGTCGAGGTCGGTGAAGAGTTCCCCGAGGTTGCTGCCGTTGCCCTCGACGGCCTTGGCGCCGTCGGTGTAGGTGCGGAGGATGGTCGGGATGCGGACCTCGATGGCCATGGGTGCGCTCCTGTGCGAGTCGTGGAGTGGTGGGCCGCAGCGGGCGCGGCAGGGCGGACGGGTGCCCGGGGCTCGGCGCCGCCGCGGGAGCGGCGGGCCCGGGTGGGGGTGCGGCGGCTCTCAGCGCGAGCGCGCGGGCGTGCCTGGACAGATCGCGCCGGCGTGCCGGCACAGGTCGATGTGCAGGCGCGCCACGAGGCGGGTGCCCGGGGCCTGGTTGCTCACATCGACGGAACGCATGGGCTCATCGTATAGATTCCCGGGCCCGCTTAGACATGCCCGTCTCGGGATCCGGATGTTCCCGTTCCCAGTGCTGAGACGACAGGGGCCCGCCGACCGTTCGTGAGGGGTCGGCGGGCCGCGTCCGGGTGGGTGCCGGTCAGGCCTGGTAGGCCTCGACGACCTGGACGTCTTCCTCTGTGATCTCGCCGTCCACGATGCGGAACGAGCGGAACTGGTAGGGGTCGCCCTCGCCGTTGCCGTCGGCGGTGGAGACCAGGACGTAGTGGGCGAACGGCTCGGAGGCGTAGCTCACGTCGGTGCGCGAGGGGTAGGCCTCGGTGGCGGTGTGCGAGTGGTAGACGATCACCGGCTCCTCGTCGCGGTCGTCCATCTCGCGGTAGAGCTTGAACAGGTCGCCCGAGTCGAACTCGTAGAAGGTGGGCGAGCGGGCGGCGTTGAGCATCGGGATGAACCGCTCGGGCCGTCCGCTGCCGGCCGGCCCGGCGACCACGCCACAGGCCTCGTCCGGGTGGTCGGCGCGGGCGTGGGCCACGATCCGGTCGCGGAGTTCTCGGGTGATGGTCAGCATGCGGTCAGGATAGCCACGCCCCGGCGGCTGTCCGCCGGGGCGTCCGAGGCCCGGGCACCGGGCGTCCGAGGCGCGGTCAACGGGTGTCCGCGGGGCGGTTCCGGTGCCCGTACGAGGGCCGGGTTCAGCCGGCCTGCGGGTTGTCGACGGCCTGCGGGTTCTCGGCGGCCTGCGGATTGTCGACGGCCTGCGGGTTGCGGCGCTGGAGGAAGCGGTAGCCGATCACCAGCAGCAGCGCCCAGCCCGGGAAGACGTAGAGCGAGATCCGGTTGTCCTCGTCCAGGCCGATCAGCACCACGACCAGGGCGAGGAAGGCGAGCGCGGCCCAGCTGACCCAGGCGCCGCCGGGCGCCTTGAAGGAGGGTGCGGGCAGGTGGCCGGCCTTCCAGGCCTTCCGGTAGCGGATCTGGGAGATCAGGATCATCGCCCAGGTCCACAGGCCGCAGACCGTGGCGACCGAGGTGATGTACTCGAACGCCCGTGCCGGGACAAGGTAGTTGAGCACCACGCCGATGCCCATCAGCAGGCTGGAGACGGTGATCGCGAAGGCCGGGGTGCGGCGGGAGTTGAGCTTGGTGAGCTGCCCGGGGGCCTGTCCGCGCAGGGCGAGGTCGCGCAGCATGCGGCCGGTGGAGTACATCCCGGAGTTGCAGGAGGAGAGCGCGGCGGTGAGTACCACGAAGTTGATGATGCCGGCCGCCGCCGGGATGCCGATCTTGCCGAAGGCGGCGACGAACGGGCTGACGCCGGGCTGGAATTCGGTCCACGGCACGAGCGAGAGGATGACGACCAGGGCGCCGATGTAGAACAGCGCGATGCGCCAGGGCAGGGTGTTGATGGCGCGCGGGAGGGTCTTCTCGGGGTTCTCGCTCTCGCCCGCGGTGACGCCGACGAGTTCGACGCCCAGGTAGGCGAACATGACGATCTGAAGGGTCATCACGGTGGAACCGATACCCTTGGGGAAGAGGCCGCCGTCCTGCCACAGGTGGGTGATCGACGCGGTGTCACCGGCCTTGCTGAAGCCGAGGGTGAGCACCCCGACGCCGATCAGGATCATGCCGATGATGGCGGTGACCTTGACCATGGAGAACCAGAACTCGATCTCGCCGAACAGCTTCACCGAGATCAGGTTGGCCGCGTAGAGGACGACCAGGAAGGTCAGCGCGCTGGTCCACTGGGGTATGCCGGGTGCCCAGAACTTCACGTACACGGCGGCGGCGGTGGTCTCGGCCATGCCGGTGACGACCCAGAACAGCCAGTACGTCCAGCCGGTCACATAGCCGGCGAAGGGGCCGAGGAACTCCCGCGCGTACTCGGCGAAGCTGCCGGAGACCGGGCGGTAGGTGAGGAGTTCGCCGAGGGCGCGCATGATCACGAAGATCACCAGGCCGGCGATGGCGTAGGAGAGGATCAGGCTCGGGCCGGACTTGGAGATCGCGGTGCCGGCGCCGAGGAAGAGGCCGGTGCCGATCGCTCCGCCGATCGCGATCATCTGGATCTGGCGGCTGCCGAGTCCCCGCTCGTAGCCCTCCTCGTCCGGCTTGGTCTCGACCACATGGTCGGACAACTTCTCGGCCATGATGCACCGTCCTGGTCGTCTCGGGGGTGGAGAAGTCGTACCACGCGACGTCCGGACAGCGGTGCCCATCTGAGCGATATTTGAGCATAACCTGTCAGGGTTTGTCCTATTTTGCAGGGAAAGGACCCAACGAATCGTCCACATGCTGGACGAAACAGCCTGGGCTTGCCCGAAACCGGGCAGGCTTGCCCCGGAAACGCGAACGGGAGCGGACCGAGCCGCTCCACGTTCGCGCAGGAATTGCCTTGAGTTCAGGCCCTGTTCACTTGTCCGGGACTCTGCTCACCCGACCGGGCCCTGCCCACGCGGCCCTGCCCCACGCGGCCCGGACCGTTCGCCCGGCCGACGCCGCTCAGTCGGCCATCGCCTCCAGCAGCGACTCCTGCAGCGCCCCCAGCCACAGGTACGCCATCACCAGCGGCTTGCGCTCGTCGCCGTCCGGCAGCGCATAGAGGCCCTCCTCCTCGTCCTCGGTGACCTCCAGCCGGACGCCGAGGGCCAGCCGCAGGTCGTTCAGCGCACCCAGCCAGCGCGGGCAGTCGGGGGTGCCCAGCTTGAGCACCCCGTCGCCGCCGAGGCCGTCCAGCGCCCGGATGACGAACAGCGCGTCGTCCCGCTTGCGGGCCCGCAGGTCCAGCTCGGTGAAGCGGCGGAACTCCCCGGACGCGGCCGTGGCCTCGTCGTCGTCCGGCTTCTCCGGGTCCCCGTAGGCGTCCGGGAAGAACCGGGCCAGCACCGGGTCGGCGGGCGCCTCGGTCGGCCCCTCGGCGAACAGCGCGGCCAGCGGGTCACCGCCCTCCCCGCCCGGGCCGGGGCCGATCAGCTCCAGCAACTGCACTTCCAGCGAGCGGAGGATGGAGGCCTCCCACTCGTCCAGCGCGATCGTCGCGCCGCCACCGCCGGTGCTCTCGAACAACCCAGCCATCTGTATCGGTCAGCCCGTCTTCGTCGTCTTCGGTCATGCGGCCGGCGGTCCGGCTCCAGTCGCGCCGCAGCGCCGGTCGTGCCGCAGCGCCGGTGATGCTGCGGCGTCAGTCGTGCTGCAGCGTCGCCCAGAGGCCGTAGCCGTGCATCGCCTGGACGTCGCGCTCCATCTCCTCGCGGGAACCGCTGGAGACCACCGCCCGCCCCTTGGTGTGGACGTCCATCATCAGCTTCCGGGCCTTGTCCTTCGGATAGCCGAAGTAGGCCTGGAAGACGTACTGGACGTAGCTCATCAGGTTGACCGCGTCGTTGTGCACGATGGTCACCCAGGGCGTGTCCGGCTCTGCCACCGGCAGCCCTTCGACCTCAGGGCGCTCGATCTCCGCGGGCGCGACACTCACGCCGGGTCCTCCTCGCTGCACACTCGTCCGTTACTCCTCAAGCCCCATGCTGCCATCCGGGGGACACCCGGGCGATTCCGACCCGGCCCACCGGCCCGAGCCGAAGGGCGCGTCGGCGCCGACCCTCGGCACCGGATCCCGGGCGCCCGGGGGCCCGCCGACGAATCACTCCGAGAAATCGTCACTCTGACGCTAAGTGGTAGTAGCATCATCCGCATGGACGCCACTTCAGTGCGCGCGGCCGGCTCGACCGCGCTACTCACCGACCGCTACGAGCTCACCATGCTGCAGGCCGCCCTGCGCAGCGGGGCCGCGCACCGCCACTCCGTCTTCGAGGTGTTCACCCGTCGCCTGCCCGGCGGCCGCCGTTACGGCGTCATGGCCGGCACCGGCCGGGTGCTCGACGCCGTCGAGAACTTCCGCTTCTCCACCGCCCAGCTCGACTGGCTGGCCGGCCAGGGCGTGGTCGACGAGGACACCCTGCGCTTCCTCGCCGACTACCGCTTCCGCGGCGACATCCAGGGCTACCCCGAGGGCGAGGTCTACTTCCCCGGCTCGCCGCTGCTCACCGTCGAGGGCAGCTTCGCCGAAGCGGTGATCCTGGAGACGGTGATCCTCTCGATCCTCAACCACGACTCGGCGATCGCGGCCGCCGCCTCCCGGATGACCGCCGCCGCCGGCGGCCGCCCGGTGATCGAGATGGGCGCCCGCCGGGCCCACGAGCAGGCCGCCGTCGCCGCCGCCCGGGCCGCGTACGTGGCCGGGTTCGCCGCCACCTCCGACCTGGAGGCCGGCTTCACCCACGGCATCCCGACCACCGGCACCGCCGCGCACGCCTTCACCCTGGTGCACGACAGCGAGCGGGACGCCTTCCGCGCCCAGATCGCCTCGATGGGCAAGGGCACCACGCTGCTGGTCGACACCTTCGACCTGCGCGAGGCCGTGCGCACCGCGGTCGAGGTGGCCGGCCCCGAGCTGGGCGCCGTCCGGATCGACTCCGGCGACCTCACCCTGCTGGCCCACCGGGTCCGCCGCCAGCTGGACGAACTGGGCGCCGAGAAGACCCGGATCATCGTCACCTCGGACCTGGACGAGTACGCGATCGCCGCCCTGGCCGCCGCCCCGGTGGACGGCTACGGCGTCGGCACCAGTCTGGTCACCGGCAGCGGGCACCCGACCTGCGCCATGGTCTACAAGCTGGTCGCCCGGGCCGGGACCGACGGCGGGCCGCTGGTGCCGGTGGCCAAGCGCGCGGCGGGCGGCAAGACCAGCATCGGCGGCCGCAAGTGGGCCGCCCGCCGGCCCGACGCCGACGGTGTGGCCGAGGCCGAGGTGGTCGGCACCGGGCCCGTCCCGGACGCGCTGCGGCCGCACCTCGTGCAGGTGCCGCTGGTCCGGGCCGGCGAGACGGTCGGCCGGGAGCCGCTGAGCGCCGCCCGCGAACGGCACATCCGCGCCCGGGCCGCGCTGCCCCTGTCGGCCACCCAGCTCTCCAAGGGCGACCCGGTGCTGCCGACCGAGCTGGTCCTGCCGACCGACCCGACCCACTGACCCGTACGGCCCACCGAACCGTACGACCCACTGACCCGACCCGACGCGGTCCACTGACCCGTACGGCCCTCCGGCCGACGCGGTCCGCCGACCCGGCCCGTCGTCAGTCGGTCGCCACGCGGAGGCCCCGGGTCCGGCCACCGGGCCGGCCCCGGGACTTCCGCCCCCGCGCGGCACTCCCTAGAGTCAGCCGTAGAGTTCCCCGGAGCTCCCCGAGAACCCCCGAGCCCCGCACCGCCGGGCCGAGTACTCCCGAGGGCTCCCCCACCGGGGCGCCGCCTCCCGCGGGCCCCCGACATCCGAGGATGCGAGCCATGCACCGGGCACTGATCGTCGTCGACGTTCAGAACGACTTCTGCGAGGGCGGCAGCCTGGCCGTCACCGGCGGCGCCGAGGTGGCCGCCGCCATCACCGACCTGATCGCCGAATCCTCCCCCGGCTACCAGCACATCCTCGCCACCCGCGACCACCACATCGACCCGGGTGCGCACTTCTCCACCGAGCCGGACTACATCGACAGTTGGCCGCCGCACTGCGTGGCCGGCACCGAGGGCGTGGGCTTCCACCCGAACTTCGCGCCCGCCGTGATCTCCGGCGCGGTCGAGGCGGTCTTCGAGAAGGGCGCCCACTCGGCGGCGTACAGCGGCTTCGAGGGGCTGGACGAGAACAACCGCGGTCCGGTGGAGTGGCTGCGCGAGCGGCAGGTCGACGAGGTCGACGTGGTGGGCATCGCCACCGACCACTGCGTCCGGGCGACCGCGCTGGACGCCGCCCGGGCGGGCTTCGCCACCCGCGTCCTGCTGGACCTCACCGCCGGGGTGGCCGCGGAGACCACCGCCGCCGCGCTGGAGGAGCTGCGGGCGGCCGGGGTCGAGCTGGTCGGCACACCGGTGGTCCGTTCCTAGCGCCCCCGCCTGAAGCCCCCTGACGCCCCGTGATGCCGCGCCGACGGCACCGGGAGGGCACCGGGAGGTTCAGACCACCAGAAGCTCCACCACGTCCGTGCCGCCGACCCGATGGGCCTCGCGCAGCTCGCCGCCGACCGCGTCCGGGTCGGCGGCCAGCCGGGCCCCGGAGACGTACACCACGCGGATGCCCAGGTACTCCATCCGGTGCTGGCCGCCGCGCACCCAGGCCGCCTCGCCCTCGCTGACGCAGCGCAGGTCCGAGTCCACCTCCACCGCGACGCCGCGCTCCGGCCAGTAGAGGTCCGGGACGGCGATGTACGTGCCGCGGCGCATCCGCAGCTCGGGGGCGTTCAGCGGGACCGGCAGCAGCCACTCGTCCACCAGGTGACCGACCCGCTCCAGCACCGAGTCCCGCTCGGCGGCGAGGAGTTCGTCCAGCGCGGCACGCACCCGGGGCTCGTCGGTCAGCCCGGACTCGATCAACTCGGCGGCCAACTCGCGCACCGTGCAGCCGTTCTCGCCACGGGAGACGGCTTCCCGCAGCACCGCGCGCACCGGCGCCGGAGCCCCCGGGTCCGCCGTCCACTCGCCGAGCGCGTCCGCGACCGCCCGGGCCACCGGCGCACAGGCCAGGCCGTGCACCGAGCGGGCCACCAACTCCCGTTCGGTGCGCCGGATCCGCACCTCGCCGATGTCCTTCAGCCGACGCTGGCGGGGCACCAGGACGTCCACCCCGGTCACCGCGGGCAGTCGGGGCACGGCCGCGAAGCCGTACAGCGCCAGCGCGGCCGCCCCGGTGATCACCGCGCCCTCGCGGCGGCCCTCCTCGCGACCGTTCTGCGCCGCGTACAGCAGCGCGGCCCAGATCCGCTGCTCCGGGGTGGGCTCGTCGGACTGCAGCAGGTAGACCCTGGGCAGCAGCCGCCGCCAGGGGCCGCCCCGGCGGCAGTGCTCGGTGACGACACGAGCCGGCACGCCCCGGGCGCGCAGCTGACTCGCGGTGACGACGTTCTGCTGACGCTTCGCCAGCTCCTCCAGCGACGGCGGAGGCGAGGGAATCCGGTAGCTCATGCCGACACCATCCCCAACCGCCGCGACCCGCGACCGGTAGCCTGACGCACTGTTACGCAACCGTCGCGAAACCGGGACCAGCCCGCACTAAAGTCCTCATACCCTCACTCATTTGGAGTAATTGACGCCCATACAGTTGTCATATCTGATTGAAAACGATCGCCGACCTGGTCGCCTGACCCAGAGTGACCAAGGGCATACGGCGAGGGACCCTCCGGGCGTCAATCCCACCCCAAGGATTGCCTAGGCTTACGTCATGTCACGTGACGAGACCGCCGGCCTCCGCGCGGCCCAGCTCCGCCTCGGCCGCCTGCCCGGATACGTCCGCCGCCCGGACCCCGCCCGCCGGAGCGGCGAAAAGGGCCATACGTACAAGAAGGGCTGGGAGGTCCGCTTCACCGCCCGCAGTGAAGCCGAGATAGCAGAGATCCGCGACCTGGTCGTCGCCGCCGGATTCGCCCCGGCCAGACCGTTCTTCAAAGGCCACCAGCTCATCCAGCCGGTCTACGGCATGGCGGCGGTACAGGCCTACCTGGCCGCCAGACAGGCGGCCGAGGAACACGCCGCCCGGGCCGCGGTCGGCCGACGCCGACGAGCCGCGACGGGACGGCCTCCCGGAGGACACGGCACCACCGGCGGACACACTCCGGCGGTGCACGCGGCCGGGGCGCACGGCCCTGGCTCGCACGCCTCCGGGGCGCACGCGACCGGGGCGCACGCCGTCGGTGCGGCACACCGGTGCGAGCGCGAGGAGGCCGCCGCCGGAGCAGCTGCGGCGGCTGCGGCCGCAGCCGCCACGGCCGCGCAGGCCGCCCGGCGACGGGCCGTCGAGTCCTTCCCCGCCCAGCTCGAACGGGACACCGCCCCCGACCGGCTCTCCCCGTCGGAGGCCGGGACGACCTCCTGACGGACAGCCTCCCGACGGACGAGCTCCCGGCGGGCGACCGCACCACTCGTCCGCTTCGGCCGCCCGCTTCGCCCGTCCGCTTCGCCCCGGCCGCCGAAGCCAGCTTCCGGCCGCCGGGGCGTGGTCGATGTGCACGGGGGCGACCGGCAACCGCAGGACCACCCGGATCAGCGGCCCCGCCCCCCGACCACGGCCCCGGATGCGGCCATGCGTGTGGTCGTACGGGCGGTCGTGGTGACGCCCTCGTCCCTGTCCGCACCCCTCGGCGCGTTGATCGCCGCGGTAATCGTGAGCGCGGTTGCGCGGGTGGTTGTGCGGGCGCGGGTTCGCGCCGGGGGCGTGGACGTCAGCCGTCACAAGCCCTACGGTGGCACATCAACTGCCTTGCAGTCATGGCCGTCCTATACCCTCTGACCAGCTGCGACGCGCTCGCACCTACGCCTCCCCCGCCACTGCGCGGCACCGCCCCGCCGGCCCCGCGCCGGTCCGCCGCCCGGCCGCTCCACCACCGCTCCGCACCCGGTCGTCACCGGAACCGGCCGGGCGGCGGCGGGTTCCGGGCATTCCATCGGATTGGTCACCCAGCGCACCGAGGGCCTACCGTAGAGTGAGCACAGATGATCGACCGCCAGAGACCCATCTCCCTTTCCGAGAAGACGAGATGACCAACCGTCACACGACTTCCGCCGAGCCACCCCCGGGGCCCGGCGAGCCGGAGGACGTACCTCTGGAGTTCACCGCATTCTGCGAACTCCACCGCCCCCGGTACCTCAGCTACGCCCGGGTGTGGCTGACCGAGCGCAGCGACGCGGCCACCGCCGTCCAACAGGCCTTCGCCGAAATCGCGGTGCACTGGCGCGAGTTGATGGGCAGCTCCAACCCGACCGCGCACGCCTGGGAGATCCTGCGCGGCACCGTCGCCCAGCACACCCGGCGGGAGTCGCCGGACCCGGACCGCCACCCCGCCGAGGACGACCTGGCGATCCTGCACTACGTCGTCGGCCTCGCCGCCCCCGAGATCGCCGACGTCATCGGCACCGACGCCGCCAGCGTCGCCGGACGACTGCGCCGCACCATGCTGCGCGAGGCCTCCGGCTGGTGACCTCGCGCCCCGCGCGACCCTCGGAGGGTCTCAGACCCGCTCGCCCGTCACGTCGCACAGGTGGTGCACCGGGTCGTGGATCAGGTACCGGGAGAACGACTCGACCGTGAACCGCGCCCCGTCGGAGCGGCTCCCGGTCCGCAGCCACTGCTCGCCGGCCACCCGCTCGAAGGCCGCGGCCAGCGTCTCCGCAGCCTCCGCCAGCTCCCCCGCCACCACCTGCGGCAGCTGCTCCCCGTAACGCTCGGCGACGGCCGTCTCGTCCTGGTCCCAGTTCGCGAACAGCGGGTCGTCCCGGTCGAGCATGAGGTTCAACCGGACGTGGAACAGCCGGAAGACGTCCCGGACGTGGCACGCGTACTCCAGGTCCGACCAGACACCCGGCTCCGGCCGACGGCGCAGCCCGTCCTCGTCCCCGGCCAGCACCGCCAGCCAGCCCTCCGCATTGGCCCTGATCATCCCGGCGACATCCGCGGGCACCACCTTCGGCGTGTCCAACCCACAGTCGGAGCACGGGCGTTCGAGCACCCAGGTCCAGTCCTTGGTGTCGGGGACGATCTCCCCGGCGGCGGCGCCGGAGGCGTTCGTGGCGTCCGTGGCGTTCGCGGTGTCCGTGGCGTTCTCAGAAGTGCTCATGGGCCCAGCATGGCCGCCACCGCAAGCATCCCACCAGCGGCATGAACGCCAGCGGCCGCCGAAATACTGCCAGCCCCGTCGGGCCCCGCTCAGCGCTCCCGCTCGTACTCCACCCGCGCCGCCAGCAGACCGCCCAGGTGCTCACGGCTCCACGCGCACACCGCGTCCATCGGCCCCAGCAACGTCCGGCCCAACGACGTGAGCGCGTACTCGACCCGCGGCGGATTCCCGCCGTACTCGGTGCGGTCCACCACACCGTCCTGCTCCATCGAACGCAGCGACTCCGCCAACACCTTGGCGGTGATCCCCACCAACGGCACCCGCAACTCCGAGAAGCGGCGCGGACCGCCCTCCAGGCAGCGCATGATCTTCCACGCCCACTTCCGGCTGCCCAACACCGGCACGGCCGGCACCGGGCAGTCCGGGAAGAAGTCCGCCGTCAACGGCACCGCGGCGCCACCCTGCTCCACACTCACTGCCGTACCCCCAGTCATACCCCGACCGTACCCGCCGCCGCCCCGGCATCACCCGACGTCCCCCCAGTACCGCCCCGGTACCGTTGAAGTAACCGGCACCCCCCGGTCTACCGTCACCACACCGGCGGGCAACAACGTCCGCCCCAACGGACGGAAGACCGCCATGACCAGCAACGACACCACCGACGCCACCGCCCCGAAGGACGCCCAGCACACCACGGACGTCATCGTCTACGGCGCGGGCGGCCAGGTCGGTCGCGCCGTCATCGCCGAGGCCCTCCGGCGCGGACTCACCGTCACCGCCGCCGTCCGCCAACCCGAACGCCACGCCGACCTCGACCGCGACGGCGTCACCCTCCTGCGCTGCGACGTCACCGACCCCGCCGCCATCGCCACCACCGCCCCCGGCCACGCCGCCGCCGTCAGCAGCATCTACACCCCCGGCACCCCCTCCACCGACTTCTACCGTGCCGCCACCACCGCCCTGGTCACCGGCCTCGGCCAAGCCGGCGTGCGACGCCTCGTCCACGTCGGCGTCGCCACCACCCTGCAGACCACCCCCGGCACCGCCATCCACGACGACCCCGACTTCCCCGACGCCTACCGCGCCTTCTCGCTCGGCCACAGCGCCGCCCTCGACCTCCTCCACGCCTCCCCCGCCGCCCTCGACTGGGTCGTCGTCACCCCGCCGATGGACCTCGACCGCACCGCCCCCGGCACCGGCCGCTACCGCGTCGGCGGCCCCCACGTCCTCGGCCCCCGCATCGCCCAGGCCGACCTCGCCACCGCCATCGTCGACGAACTCGCCACCCCCACGCACCACCGGGAACAGATCGCCGTCGCCGAATGAAACGCGTGGACGAACCGGAACCACCCGGCCATCCTGAGCCGCACGACCGCCGGCCCGCCCACACCTACGCAAATCCGGCTTCACCCTCGAAGACCGCGCCCGCGAGGCCCACCACTGGGACAACCACTACTGGGACGTCCTCCACATGGCCGCCCTACGGGAGGAATGGCTGAGCACTCACTGATACGTCCCGCCAAACGGAGGCTGCTGGTACCCCCCGCCGGCCGCCGCCCGCTTCCTCGCCCGCACCACCAGCGCAACCACCACACCCACCACGAGCACCACCCCACCGGCCGCCGCCCCCACGACAAGCCCCATCCCGTTCCCGCTACTCCCCCCACCATCCGCCCCAGGCGCGACAGCCACATCCGAAGCCTCATCCGTCGGATCATCCGCCGGCGGCGCGCCCCGCGACTCCGGCCGATTCACCAACGGGTTCCCCAGAGGCCCGTTGTCCACGGCAGGATTCGCCTCCAGAGCCTTCGCAGGCGCGAGGATCCCGTACCCGTAATGGTTGTTGGGCACCACCGTCCCATCGGTGGGAGGGGTAGCCGACTTGATCATCCGATTGATGACCTGCCCGGCCGACAGGTTGGGGTACTTGGAGCGAATGAGCGCGGCAGTGGCGGAAACGTAGGCAGTGGAATCGGAGGTGCCGTTGGCAACCCCGTAGCCTGTCGAGGACTTGGCACTCGCCCGGTAGATCTCTGCGCCGGGTCCTGCAAGAGTGGTCTCCGGTCCGTACGTGGACTTCTCCCACAAACGCCCCTGCCGATTCACCGCGCCCACCGCCACCACGCCCGGAAACGCGGCCGGATACTCGACAGGCGCCGCCTCCTGCCCGCTGTTTCCGTTCGACGCGACGAGGACCACATCGTGGTCGATGGCGTACTTGACGGCCGCCCTGGTCTCCTGGTCGGTTCCCGAGTAGCCGCCGATCGACATGTTGACCACCTTGGCGCCGTGGTCTACGGCGAACCGGATGCCCTTCGCCAGCCCACTCTGCGCCACGGCACCATCGGTGCTCCAGCTCACCCGGACCGGAAGGATCTTGGCCTTCGGAGCCAGTCCCATGATCCCGGCGTTGTCACCGTGGCCATGCCCGGCGATGAGGCTCGCCATGCCGGTCCCGTGGCCGTCCTTGTCGATCGTGCCGTCACTGCCCTCGCCGGTGAAGTCGGCACCAGCGAGCACTTGGCCGACCAGGTCCTGATGACTATTCATAACCCCGCTGTCGATCACAGCTACCGTGATGCCGCTGCCTTGCGACACCGGCCACAGCGCGCTTCCAGCGTCGTAGTTGGTCAGCACCCACTGCGCGTCACGGGTACTGTCCGCACAAGCCGGGCCAGCACTGATCGCGGCAACCAAACCTCCCGCCATCAGCGCAGTCACCCCACGCCGAAGCTGCCAGTCTCCCAAGGCCGGTCACCCCACTCAGCACAGCGACGGCCCCGCGGTCCACGAACCACGAAGGCCCTGATCGAATCACCTGGTCTCCTGAGGACCAGGGTCATTTCACCACGTCAGGATTGGCGGGCTCGTCTGACGCCCAGGTCTCCTCGTCCTCCACCAGGTAGCCCGGCCGCTTGCGATCCTTCTCCTTGTCCTTGCCCCGCCCATATCCCCCTCCGAGCGGAAGCGCCGAGCTTGAGGAACCTCCAGACGTGGCCGCCGACTCCGCCCGAAGCCTGCCGCGCTGTCCCAGACCAGACCCGCCCTCGGTGAAGGCCCGCTTGCCGCCCGGCATCGCTTCGCCCGCAGACGCCTTGCCTCCTGGCACAGCTCGCTCGCCTGCCCCGACCACGGTGCCACCCTCTCGGCCGCTTTCGGGGCCTGCCATGCCGGGGCTGCCCCCGTGGATACCCTCAGCGGCGCGTGCCGAGCCGCCACGGACTGCTCCCGGGCCTATCGGATGGTCACCCCGGCTGGCAATCCCTCGCTCGACGAATGCCTGCTTCTGCCCTCCACCGTCGAACAGGCCGGGTTCGGGTTTTCCCCGGCTGGGGCCGAGCCAAGTAGGGCTGGCACCGGTCTGCGGTCCGGATCCGGTCGGGGTCGGCGTGCCCGTCACCCCGACGGGCGACGGCCCGCCCGCCGTCGGCTTCGAAATGGTGTTCACACCGTCGACCGCGGTTCCCGCACCGAAATTGGCCGCCTCGGGCTTCCCTGCAGCCTTTGCCGTTCCGCCCGCGATCCCGGGCTCCGATGGAATCGACGCGTTTCGTGAGGCGGTCGACGGCTTCGGAGCAACCACATCACCCCTGCTCCCGCTGCGGTTCCGGGGCTCAGCCGGGGCATCCATGGACTTGCCGAAGGATCCTCCAACCGAATTGAGATTGCCGACGTTCATTCCGGTCATCACACCGCCCACTGCGGCGAATGCACTCGGGTCACCGGCGGTCTGATCGGAAAAGTCGTCCCGTCCGCCGGGAGTCACCGGCGGCTTCTTCGGGTCATAGGGCGGCGGAGCCTTCAGGGCCGGGGTCGCGATGCGGTAGTGCATGGCGAGGGTTTGCATGATGGTGGCGGCTTCGGCCTTTTTGCGGTCGGCGATGGGGATGTGTTCGTCGTCGCTGTCGCTGAAGACGGCGGAGACGCCGTCGCCGACGGTGTCCTTGAACTTGTCCCAGTTGCCGGGTTCTTCGGGCATGTCGCGTTTGGCCTTGGCCATGGCCTCGGAGACGTTGTGGAGGATGTTGGCCGCGTCGTTGGCGTAGGCGGCGGCGTTGTTGATGCTGGCGGCCAGGTTGAGCATGCGGGTGTGGAAGGCGTCGCTGGTGGTGCCTTCCCAGGTGGTGGCGGCTTCGGTGCTGGCTTTGGTGAGGGTGAGGCGGATCTGCTTGAGGGTGTCGGCGGCGGTGCGCCAGGGGTCGCCGGCGGCCATGACCGTGCCGGGGTCGAGAGCCTGTGCCATGGCGCGGAGTTGGGCGTGGCTGTATTTGGTGAAGTCGGTGTAGACCACGGGCGGTTCGCCTCCGTTCGTGTCCGGGCGGGCGGCGGTCAGATGGTGGCGTTGCCGCGGTTGGACGGGGTGAGGTTCTTCTCGTACGCGGCTTGGCTGGTTGTGGAGGGTTGTTCGACGGACCAGCCGTCGCCGCCGAGTTTGAGTTTCTGCGCGGTGTGCTGGTCGTGTTCCTCGTACGTGGTGGCGGTGAGGTCGGCCTTCTGCTGGGCTTCGTTCACGGCTTCTTGGAGCTGGTTGAGGACGTCGCGCAGCGCGTCCCGCATGGTGCTGTAGCGGTCGTGGATCTCGGTGGCTTCGGCGAAGGTGCCGAAGGTGTTCTTGCCGACGCCGCTGCGTCCGTGTGTGGCGGTGCCGTCGGCGTGTTTCTGGAAGTCGGCGAGCAGGAGCCGTACTTGGCCGGCGAAGGTGCGGAGTTGTTCGGTTTCGACGCGGTAGCCCTGTCCGGCTCCGCCGGTGGATCCGGTACCGGTGCCGGTACCCGTCCCCTTGCCTGTCCCCGTGCCTGATCCCATCTCGGCGCCCCCCGTGCGTCCGTCCCTGGCGGTCGGGGCCGGGCCCCGGTGTCTCATGTCTAACACACGGGGCCCGAATCCCGCCCGGGGCTTGGTCAGTTCGCGGTCGTCCCGCTGCGCTGGGCTTCGGCGAGGGCGCGGCGGCACAGGGAGTCCGCGTGTCGGGTGGTTTCGGGGAGACGGTAGCGGTGGGCGAGGTCGAGGGTGGTGCGGACGGCGGTGTCGAGGCCGATGCGGTGGCCGACGGAGACGAAGACGGGTTTGACGCCGGGTCGGGTGCGGACGGCGCGGCCGACTTCTTCGCCGGTGGTGGGGTCGGTGAGCGGGGTCCAGCAGCCGCGGGCTGCGTCGGGTTCGTGGTGGTCGAAGGTGAAGGGGGTTTTGGCGACGCCGAGGGTGCGCAGGCCGGTGAGGACGCCGAGGTGGCTGGCGAGGCCGAGGCGGCGGGGGTGGGCGAGGCCGTAGCCGTCGCAGACGACGGTGTCGGGGGTGTGGGTGAGGGCGGCCAGCGCGTCGAGGACGGCGGGCAGTTCGCGGAAGGCGAGCAGTCCGGGGACGTAGGGGAAGGCGATCCGGCCGACGGCGGTGGCCTGTTCGACGACGTCCAGGGTGTCCTGGTCGAGCAGGACGGCGGCGGCGACGACGAGGTCGCGGTCGTCGTCGTAGGCGACGTCCACGCCGGCGATCAGCCCGCCGGGGGGCTCCCGGTCGTCGTGGGCCTGAACGAGAGGGCGCAGTCGCTGTTGTTCGGCGAGCGCCTCGGCCTCGGTGGTGGGCCAGTCGGCGGGAATGGGCACGGTCGGTTCCCCCGGTGAGTGGTGATGGTGCGCTGCGGCGCGTGGTGGTGCGTAGTGGTGTGTGGTGTCGACAGGTTCCGCTTCACCGTACAGACCGGGGCGGACGACCCTGGGGTGAGCCCGTGCGCCCCCTGTGCCCCCGGGCCGGTGGATTAGCCTGGAGGTAGCGAACTGCCTTGCCGGGTAGGACTTCTGGAACCGGCACCATTCCCGCCCGTTTCCTCCGACGTGCGAAGGACCCCCGCCATGCCGCGTCCCTCCGCTGCCCAGGCCTGCCTCGGCTCGTTCACTGTCGTCGCCGCCACGGTGGCGCTGCTGGCTGTCTCGGGCGCCTCGGGCGTCCTGGCGGTCGCGGTGCTGGTGGTGTTCTCGCTGGCGCTCGGCACCGTGGTGACGGTGCTCTCGCTGTCCGCTTCGGCCACCGCCGCGAAGCCGGGCCCGGCCGGGACCTCCCACGCCACCCCGGCGCCCGCTGCAACCCCGGCCACCCCCGCCACCCCGGCCACCCCTGCCACCCTTCCCGCCGCCGCCGAACGCGCGTACGCCCGGCAGCAGTGATCCGCCGCCGGGCGCGTCCCGTGCCGCCGCTCAGACGTTCGTGGTGACCACCACGGTTTTCGCGGCCTTGTCGTGCACGCACTGCCGATACGGCTTGTCGAAGACGCCGAAGATCCCGTCGATGACCCACCAGAGCACGGCGCAGCAGAGTACGGCCGGGAGGATGAAGACCGCCGAGCGGGTCCAGGCGGCGGACTGGGTCGGGGTGTTGCCGTCGATGAGCATGGCGACGCGGATGTTCATCGCCTTCTTGCCGAGGGTCTGGCCGTCGTGGCTGAGCATCAGGGCGTCGTAGATGAGGTAGATGCCGCAGGCGAGCCAGAAGGCCTCGGCCGAGCCGTTGCGTTCGCTGAGGTCGACGAAGGGCGCCACCACGAGCACGGCGATGGCCTGAACGATGAGGTAGTCGATCAGCCGGGCGCCGATCCGCTTGGGCCAGGTGCCGAGCGGCGGCATGCCGGGGACCGGTCCGGCGCCGGGGGTCCCGTATGCGCCGGGGCCGTAGCCGGTGCCGTAGCCGGACGGCGGCGGGCCGTACGGGTTCTGGCCCTGCAGGTTCTGACCGTGGGCCGGTCCGCCGTACGTGGTTCCTCCGTAGGTGCCCTGGTACGCGCCGGGGCCGCCGGCCGCACCGTCGGGCGGGCCTTCCGACGTGCCTTCCGACGGGCCCTCGGACGGGGTCGGGCCCGACGGCTCGCCTTCCGGCGTGCCGCCGCCCGGCTGCGGGGACTGCTTGTCGAAGGAGGGCTTGCCGCCCCCCTCCGGCTGGGAGCCTGAGGGGTCGTGGGTGCTCATGCCCCGAGTAGAACATCGCACATTCTTGAGGTTCGGGATATTTCGTCCGTTTTGCTGCCTCAGGCACGGAAAGGGCCGAGGGCTGCAGGGCCCACCACCTCGGCTGCGGGGCCCACCGTCTCAGGCCCGCACCACCCGGGTCCGGGCCGCTCGGTCCTGCCACCCGCGCCTCGCCGGACGGTCGAACACCGGCCAGACCAGGCCGAGCAGCAGCACCACGCCCACCTGTCGGACGGCCCACCGGAGCAGCGAGCGGCCGAGGCTCAGCCGGGTCTTGGCGGCGGGGGCGGCGGCGTCCACCACGCGGATCCGGGCCAGCCTCTTGCCGAAGGTCTGGCCGGTACGGGCGATCGGCAGCACCTCGTGGAGCAGGCTGACGAAGAGCAGGATGCCGATCAGCACGGCGATCTTGCCCAGCACCACGTCGTCCACCAGCCAGACCTGGACCTGACGGCGGGTGAGGGCGCTGACCATCCGGGCCTGGTCGAGCTTCTGCTGGAGGTGCTCGGACACCGAGTTGCCGAGTGGGATGCCGGCGGCGACGGCGACCACCAGCAGCACGGCGGTGTCCACTGCCCGGGCCGCCAGTCGGCGTCCCAGCCCGGCCGGCACGGCGGCGGGGGCCGCGGAGCGACGACGGGCAGCGGCCTGCCGGGCCGGCCGCACAGCGGGCAGCGGAGTGGTGGGGGCGACTGCGGCGGCCGCGACCGGCCGCGTGGACGCAACAGGCCCAATGGACACAGCGGACACGACGGACGCAGCGGGCGCGGCCGGGCCCGACACCGAGATCGCCTGCTCCGAGGCCGCGCCCGAGCCCGAGCGCGTGCCCGCGCCCGTGCCCGCCATCGCTTCCTCGATCACCGACGCCGTGACCGCCGGCGCGACCACCACCGGCACCGCGCCCGAGGCCTCGACGAATGGCGTCGGGGCCGCCCGCACCACCGCCGCCGTGGCGGGCGCGACGGCGGCGGCCAGTTCCACGGCAACAGAAGCGCGCTCCGGTTCCGCGCGCCCTTCTTCCTCCTCGGACGCCCCCGGAAGCACCCCCCAGGAGACCCAGCGCGGCGCATCGCCGGTGTCCATCAGTCCCCGTTGCGCCCGCGGATCGGCCTGCCATCCCGACTCCCCGGGCATCGCCTCGGCCGCGGCCACCGCCTCGGGTGCCGTACCGACCACCGGCTCGTCGATGCCCCCTGCCGTCGGCCCGACGGTTCGGAACACCGGCCCGCCGATCACCTCCGCCACCCGCGGCCCGAGCACGAAGGACGCCCCGCCCGAGGTCTGGTCGAAGTACACCGGCCCGGTGTCGCCCCCGCCGGCAGGTGTCCGCCCCTCCGCCGCAGGCACCGACATCGGCACGGCCGCCGGAACCGCGGCCACCGGCACCACCGGCGGCGGCACCGCTCGCGCCGGCGGCCCGGCCTGGTTGGGCCGGCGGGTCGCGTACCGGGGCGGCTCCAGCACCTCGCCCTCGGCGGGCGAGGGTCGGCTGGTGCCGGGCACCCAGGCCGAGCCGCCCCAGTACCGGACGAAGCCGGGGATGGAGGGGTCGGGGTAGTAGCCCGGCTCGGGTGCGACGGCCGGGTCGCCGTCGGCGAAGGAGCGGTCCGTCATGGGGGTCTTCTTTCCTGGCAGGTCCTGATGAGGGCAAGGAATGGGGGCAAGGAAGAGGCGAGGAAGGACGAGGGGCGGCGACGTAGGCCACGGGGGCGGCCGGTGGATCGGCGTGGTTCGACTGCGACGTGTCCGCCCGCGCGCACAACCCGGCCCACGGTCGGCGCTCGGCGGGCATGGGGGCGCCACCGATCGGCGGACAGTCGTCGGACAGTCACAAAGGGTAGTACCTCGTCGAAGTCGCGACGGGAAGTTCGCGAATCCCCGGACAGCTGAGGGCCGCTCGCGGTAGAGAACCAGGCGCGCGAGCAGCATGCGCGCGCCATGCAACCGCCCGTTCACCACCCCTCGCCGAACATCCCGAAGAAATCCCGGAAACGTGTGTAAGAGCCGGTGCGGACCGCCCTCTCAAAGGTCACAGGGCCCGGAACCGGGCACGCCCCGAAGGCAGAGAGGAAGACGATCATGGAACGCCCCGTCAGCGTCGTCGAGCACGAGCTGGAACTCAACCTGGTGCTCTCGCCGGAGCACAGTGTCCCCGTCCCGGCGCGGCTGTCCTACGGCAGCCACGACCCGTACGCGGTCTACATCACCTTCCACCTGGACACCGGCTCCCCGGTGACCTGGGTGTTCGCCCGCGAGCTGCTGGTCGAGGGCACCTTCCGCCCGTGCGGCCAGGGCGACGTGCGGATCTGGCCGACCCGCTCGGGCCGGCGCAGCGTGCTCTGCCTGGCGCTGAGCTCGCCCGCCGGGGACGCGCTGCTGGAGGCGCCGCTGCCGGCCGTCGCGGCCTGGCTGGAGCGGGCGCACCGGCTGGTGCCGCCGGGCAGCGAGCTGGCCGCGCTGGACCTGGACGGCTCGCTCGCCGAGCTGCTCGCTTAGGCGTGCGTCACAGCGCGCACCACAGCGTGCGTCGCGGTGTGCACCGGCACGCGCCCGAGCCCGATCGAGGGGGCACACGACGGAGCACACGAGGGAGCAGGAGCGGCGCCCCCGCCGGCTCAGCGGGCCGCGGGGGCCTGCTGACGGCCGCGGGCGGCGTCCGGGCCGCCGTCGCGCTGTCCGGGCAGCCGGACCGGCGGAGCGCCGGCGGAGCGCCGCCGCGCCCTAATCCGGATCGCGGCGGCGAGCAGGAAGCAGAGTCCGACCCACGGATAGACCGAGGTCGGCAGCTGGCGCCACGGTGACATGTGGAGGACGGCCGGGCCGAGCGGCTTCGCCGCCCACATGGCGAACGAGAGGAAGGCGACCAGCGTGGCCCAGAAAACGGCCCGCCAGCGCAGTCGGCGGACGCCCGCCGGGCGGGCGTGCTCGACGGAGGCCTCGGCGGCGAGCAGGACGAGCAGCGGTACGCACCAGACCCAGTGGTGGGTCCAGCTGATCGGCGAGATCAGCACGGCGGTGACGGCCGCGCAGCAGACGCCCCAGGCCTCGGCCCGGGGCAGCCAGCGGCCGCTGCGGGCGGCCCAGGCGGCGACGGCGAGGCCGGCCAGCGCGACCAGGCCGGCCCCGAGGGTGGCGACGGTGCCGGGCTCGGCGGTGTGCAGCAGGCGGGCGAAGGCGCCGCGCAGCGACTGGTTGTCGACGATCTGGGTCTTGCCGACCCGGGAGGAGTCGTAGAGGTACTTGGTCCAGAAGCCCCAGGTCGCGTCGGGCAGGACGAGGGCGCCGAGCAGGAAGGTGCCCAGGAAGGTGAGGCCGGCCACGAAGGCGGCCCGGATCCGGCCGGTGATCAGCAGGTAGACGGCGAACAGGCCGGGGGTGAGCTTGATGCCGGCGGCGATGCCGATCGCCACGCCCTTGCTGCGGCGTTCAGCCGGACGGGTGAGGTCCCAGAGGATCAGGCAGGCGAGCGCGAGGTTGATCTGACCGTAGCGGAGCGTGGTGAAGACGGGCTCGAGCCAGACCCCGAGGCCGGTCACCAGGATCACGCCGATCGGCCGCAGCTCACGGCGCGGCCAGCCGACCAGCTTGAACGACAGGTGGGTCAGCAGGGCGAGCAGCCCGAGGTTGCCGAGAGTGATCGCGATCCGGAGGAAGGAAACCGGGAACCAGGTGGTCGGCACGAACAGCATCGCCGCGAACGGGGGGTAGGTCGCGGGCAGGTTCCACTCGGTGACGCGCAGCCCGTACAGGTCGGTGCCGTTGGCGACGGCGGCGCCCTCGGCCCGGTAGACGATCATGTCCACCATCGAGGTGTGGACGAAGTGGCGCACCACTGCGTACACGACCAGGGACAGCAGCGCCAGCGCGGAGGCGGCCAGCAGCGGACGGCGGGGGGCCTCCCGCACGGCCCGGACGGGAGCACCGAGCGTCCGGCGCAGCCGGTCCGACAGCGGGGCGGGCGAGGGATCGGGTGCGGTCCGCACCGGGCTGCGCTCGTCTTGCACCGCTGTCACTGCTCACTCCGTCCACCGCTCGGCCAACCAGCGACGATACCGGATGCCTCCCGAACGGGGCCGGACACGTTCGACTACACAGTGTGACAACAGGGCGCCGGCCGCCCGAGCCCTGCCCGCGGGCAGCTCACGGGCAGGGCACGGGCGAACGGCGTCCCGGCCTCGGAGAGGCCTCAGCGCGTGTACGCCCCCAGGGCCCGGGTGAAGTCCAGCGGCTGCTGGACGACGCTGCTGCAGGTGGCATCGGCGTAGGCCTTGGCGCCGCCCTCGCAGGCCTTGTCCCGGGTGCCGGACCACATGGCCAGCCAGGCGAGGTGCTTGGCCGTGGCGAAGTCGGCGAGCTGCTTGGCGTCGGCGACGGTGAAGACCTCGCTGGCCACGTCGTTGACGCCGATCATCGGGGTGACCGCGACCTTGCGCCAGGCGGCCGCGTCGTCCAGCCCCAGCACGCTCTTGACCTGGGCCTGGGTGGCGGTGGCCGCGGCGATCGCGTACGTGCCCATCCGGCCCTGCGGGTTGGGGGCGACGCCGTCGCCGAAGTCCATCGCCATGATGTTGACGGCGCCGATCGCGACGCCGTTGGCCTTGGCGTCGGCGACCAGGTTGACGCCCTCCTGGGTCAGGCCGGAGGGCAGCGCGGGCAGGGTGAAGGAGACGTCGAGGGCCTTGCCCTCGGCGGCGGCGTTCTTCTGCAGCTGGGCGACGGCCTGGGCGCGCCGGGTGTTGGCGGCGGTGTCGGCGATCGCGCCGCCCTCGACGTCGAAGTCCAGCCTGGTGGCGCCGTACGCGTCCACGACCTTCCGGTACGCGGCCGTGAGGTCGGCGGTGGAGCCGCAGGCGAGGGCGAGCTCGCTGCCGTTGGCGCCGCCGAAGGAGATCCGGACGTCGCCGCCGGTCGCCCGCAGCGCGCCGATCTGGGCGGCCACCGCGTCGGCGGACAGATCGCTGACGCCGCCCCACTTGGGCACGCAGCCGCCGCCGGAGACCACGAAGGCGAGGTTGAAGGTCTTCACGCCGCTCGCCTTGGCGGTGGCCACCAGGTCGTACGGCGGGTAGAGCGAGGTGTCCACGTACGGGGCGAAGCCGGCGCCGACTGGCGGAACGGGCACACCGGTCGCCGTGGGGGTGACGGTCGGGGTGGGGGTCGGCGCCGGGGTGGTCGGTTTCGCCGTGGCGGTGGGACTGGGCTTGGCGGTCGCGGTCGCGGTCGGAGGAGTCGTCGGAGAGGCAGTGGCAGTGGCGGTCGGACGCCCCGAGGGGGTGGGCGCGGTCCCGTCGCCCGCCTTGCAGGAGGCCTTGTTGATCAGGCAGTTGGCCGGCTCGGCCTGCGCCGCGCCCGCGCCCTGGGCGACGAAGCCGACCACCACGCTCTTGCCGGGCTCCAGCCGCTTGCTCCAGGCCTCCGGCCTGACCGTGACGTGCTGCCCCTCGGCGGTGTAGGTGGCGTTCCAGAGCGAGTCGATCTTCGCTCCGGCCGGCAGGTCGAAGCTGAGCGTCCAGTCATCGATCGGGCTGCTGTCCGGGTTGGTGACCAGGTACTGGCCGGTGTAGCCGGCGTCCCAGGTGCTGGTGCGGCTGTAGACGGCGCCGAGCGAGGCCGCGCTGGCCGAGGAGGCGAGGACGACCGTCCCGCCCACGACCAGGGCGGCGGCGACCGCGGCGGCCCCGATGATCGCGCCCTTGCGGTCGCGCCTGCGGTGGCCGGAGCGGCGGGTGGGCTGGATGGTCATGGCGCGTTACCTCCGCGGGTGCCTTCGGTCGGCCGCCGTCCGGGCACGGGGGTGCCTGCGGATGTCCGGGCGGCCGGTCCGGCTCGGTCGGGTGACCGGCGCGACCGACGCTAGCGGCGGCCGGGGGGCCGAACCGGCGTGCTGAGCGAGGGGTAGAACTCCCTTAGGCCGCAGTTAAGGAAGACCCCTCGAAGACCCCCACCCAAGACCCCGGCAAGACCCCCGCCAAGACCCGCACCAAGCCTCCGCCGCGTCACAGCGTCACCGCTGGAAGAGCGCTCCCCGGCTGCGCCGCCGCCCGGTCCGCGTGAGCGCCGCCTCCTGCGGCCGGGTGCGCAGCCGTAGCCGGGTCTCGGCGCCGCCGAGGACGGCGGAGCGGCCGAGCGCGAGGTCGCCGCCGGTGGCCTCGGCGAGCTTGCGGACGATGTCCAGGCCGAGGCCGGTCGAGCCCTCCCCGCCGTGGCCCTCGCCGCGTTTGAGGGCGGCGGCCGGGTCGCTGTACCCGGGTCCGGCGTCGCCGACCAGCACGATCACCGAGCTGTCGGTGGCCAGTACGTCCACGGAGAAGGCGGTGCCGATGGCGGTGTGCCGGAAGACGTTGCCGAGCAGCGCGTCGACGGCGGCCGCCAGGTCGCCGCGCTGGACAGGTACGGGTGCCGCCCGTTCGGCGCCGGCCAGCTGCCAGCGGCGCCCCTCGTCCTCGGCCAGCGCGGACCAGAAGCCGACCCGTTCGCGGATCACCTCGGCGGCGTCGCAGCCGACCGTGACGGCGGGCGCGTCCTCGGGGGCGCGGCGGGCCGAGCGGATGATCTGGTCGACCTCGCACTCGAGTTGGGCGACCGCGTGCCGGGTGGCGTCGGCCGCGTCGCCGTCGCCGAGCGAGGCGGCGTTGAGCCGCAGTACGGTCAGCGGGGTGCGCAGGCGGTGGGACAGGTCGGCGGCCAGTTCCCGTTCGGCGGCGAGGAGTTGGACCACCCGATCGGCCATGGTGTTGAACGCGTGGGCGGCTTCGCGCAGTTCTTCGGGGCTGCCGTCGATCTGCTTGCCCTCCACCGGGACCCGTACGGCGAGGTTGCCGGCGCCGAGCGAGCGGGCGGCGCCGGCGAGCCGCCGGGCGGAGGCGACGATCCGGTTGCCCATCCGGTCGGCGACCAGCACCGAGATGGCGACCAGGCCGAGCGCGACGGCGGAGAGCACCAGCCAGGCGGTGGTGACGCCCCGGGTGAGGTCGCTCTCGGCCACGAACACCTCGACCACGGCGGTCCGCCCGGTGTCCACCGCGACCGGCTGGAGCAGTGCGTAGCCGCCCGGCACCTGCACGGTGAAGGAGCGGCCCTGCCCGCCGGCCGTGGCCACGTCGCCGTCGGCGGCCCGGCCCTCCCCCAGGGTCGGGCCGCCGGGCCCGCCCGTCCCGGGGGTCTCGGGCTGCCCCGCGGCCGGCAGGTGGACCGCCATCCGTCCCTGCCCGCCCGCGTCCGTGCTGGCCAGGGCCCGGGTGACGGCGTCCTGGTCGGTGGTGATCGCCAGGGCCGGTCCGAGTGCCGCCGCCTGCCGGTCGGCGGCGGTGAATGCCCGGTCCCGGGCGGTCTGCTGGACCATCAGGCCGAGCGGGATGAGGAAGGCCAGCGCGACCATGGTGGTCCCGGCCACGGCGGCCTTGATCAGGGCCCAGCGCAGCGAGTGCCCGAACCTCCTCATGTCCGGTGCCCCGCCGGGCCCCCGGTGGCCTCCAGTCGCACCCCCACGCCCCGGACGGTGTGCAGGTAGCGGGGGTTGGAGGCGGTCTCGCCGAGTTTGCGGCGCAGCCAGGAGAGGTGGACGTCGATGGTCTGGTCGCCGCCGTAGGTCTGCTGCCAGACCTCGGCGAGGATCTCCTTGCGCGGCACGACCACGCCGGGCCGGCCGGCGAGGAAGGCCAGCAGGTCGAATTCACGGCGGGTCAGGTCGAGCGGCCGACCGTCCAGGGAGGCCTCGCGGCGCTGGAGGTCGATGGCCAGGCCGCCGACCCGCAGGACCTGGGCGACGGGTGCCGCGCCGCTGCCGAGCCGGCGCAGCACGGCGGCCATCCGGGCGCTGAGGTGTTCTCCGGAGAAAGGTTTCACCAGGTAGTCGTCGGCACCGTCGTTGAGCAGCCGGACGATCTCGGCCTCGTCGTCCCGGGCGGTGGAGATGATCACCGGCACGTTGGTCAGGCCCCGGATCATCTTGAGTGCCTCGCTGCCGTCCAGATCGGGCAGGCCCAGGTCGAGGATCACCAGGTCACAGCCGACCTGGGCGACCTCCCGCAGCGCCTCGAGTGCGGTGCCCACGCTGCGGACCGCGTGGCCGGTGTCCGTCAGGTGGCGGATGAGGGCGGAACGCACGAAGGGGTCGTCCTCGACCACGAGCACTGTTGCCATGGGCCTGCACGGTACGCCATCGGCGGACAGTGGTCTGTACCTCGGGGGCCGGTCCGGACATTGTGCAACTGCCCTGAGGAATACCGGGGGTGCCGGTCTCGGACAGGGGGAAATACGGCAGGATGTGCGGACGATGCGGAACGGACTGGTACAGCTCGGCGCCTGGGCGGCGGCCACCGGGGCGGCGGTGGCGCTGTCCTGGTTCGGCGTGCACGCGGTGCTGACCGGCGCCGCGTTCGAGCGGCCCACGGCACTGCCGCTGCCCTCCCCGAAGGCCGACGGCACGCCGTACTCCCCGACCCCCGCCCCCGAGCAGCCGCGCTCGGCGGCGCAGTCCGCGACCCCGGCCCAGCCGACCTCCCCGCCCGCCACCGCGACGCACGGGCCGGCCCCCGTCACGACCGCCCCGCCGCCCACCCGCCGGCCCGCGCCGGCGCCCACCGCGACGTCCACGGTCAGGAGCTATCCGATCCCGGGCGGCAAGGTCGCGCTGGACCTCCAGGCCGACCGTGCCTCGCTGGTGTCCGCCACCCCGGACCCGGGCTGGCAGATGCAGGTGTGGGACGGCCCCCAGTGGATGCGGATCGACTTCACCAGGGACGCCCAGGCCAACTCGGTCTTCGTCTCCTGGAACGGGCACCCCCCGACCGTGGAGACGGCCGTCCGCTAGCAACCCGTCCGTTCGGCACGCCGACGGCCACCCCGGAGTCGCTGGTCAAGCCGTGCCCCGGGGCGGGAGAATCGGCCGCGCCGCTGTACAGAAATGCCCACCGGAGGACGGTGCCGCGATGCCCCCCGCCCCATCCCCGAGCTCACCCAGCTCCCCCAGCTCCCCCGGCCCGGCCGACCCCGTCGCCCCGCAGGGCGCCGTCGCGGGCAGCACGAACGACACCATCGACGCCCTGGACGGCCGACTGATCCGGCTGCTCGCCGAGGAGCCCCGGATCGGGGTGCTGGAGTGCTCGCGCCGGCTGCAGGTCGCTCGGGGCACCGTGCAGGCCCGGCTGGACCGGCTCCAGGCCAAGGGGGTGATCGGCGGCTTCGGCCCGGAGGTGGACCCGGCGGCGATCGGCTACCCGGTGACAGCCTTCGCGACCCTGGAGATCTCCCAGGGCCAGGGCACGGACGTGCGGGCGCACCTGGCGGGCGTGCCGGAGGTGCTGGAACTGCACACCATCACCGGGATCGGGGACATGATGGTGCGGATCGTGGCCCGTTCCAACGCCGATCTGCAGCGGGTGATCGACCGGGTGGTGGGCTTCGACGGGATCGTCCGCTCGTCCACCGCGATCGTGCTGGAGAACCCGGTGCCGTACCGGATCCTGCCGCTGGTGGACCAGGCCGCCGCCGAGTAGGACGGGGTCCGGCCGTCGGCAGGGCGCGCCCGGTCAGCAGGCGGGGACGCTACCGCCGCTCTTGAGTGCCTGCAGCACCGAGACCGCCTCGCCGAGCGTGCCGACCGGCACCAGTCGCAGCGACGCCGGCGTGTTCACCTTGGCGTCCGTGCACTCGTCCCTGGGGAGCAGGAACACCGTCGCGCCGTCCCGGGCGGCCGCCTGCGTCTTCAGCGGGACGCCGCCGACCGGGCCGACCGTGCCGTCCTTGTCGATGGTGCCGGTGCCCGCGATCGTGCGCCCGCCGGTGAGGTCGCCGCCCTGGCCGTCGCCGGCGAGCTTGTCGACGATGCCCAGCGCCAGCATCTGGCCGGCGCTCGGGCCGCCGACGTCGCCCAGGTCGACCTTGACCTTCACCTGGTCCGGCGACAGGTGGAGGTAGCTCAGCGCGGCCGCGGTGGCGCTGTTCTGCGACTCGGCCATCTGCTGGGCCGTGACCTCCTCGGCCTTGGCCGGGTTGCCCTGCGGGTACACGGTGTCGGTCGGGCGGACCGCCTCCTTCGGATTGAACCAGGCCTGCATGGACCGCAGGAAGGTGTTGCGCTGGTCCGGGTTGGTCGCCGTGATGGTGACCATCCGCAGCTCGCCCTCGGTGGTGCGCAGTGGTGCCCCGGTGATGGTGAGCACCGGCTTGTCCTGGTAGCTGCCCAGGGTGTCCGCGGTCAGGCCCGGCCAGGTGACGGTGTACGGCAGCGGGACGAAGGCGGCCACGCCGAACAGCGCGGTGACCAGCGCTCCGCACAGCGCGAGCGCGCGGGTCCGCGGGGCGGTGAGGGCCTTGGAGAGCTTGGTGTCGGACACAAGGGGAATCCAAACACACCCGACGCCCCGCCGTGGTGCGCCCGCTCGCCTCGGGGCGATCGGGGGCGGGGGCTCTGCCTCAGGGCGCTCGGGGCCGGGGCGCTACCTCAGGGCGTCGGCCACCTCGGTCGCCGCCTCCACCACCCGGGGCCCGACCCGCTCGGGCACCATGCCGTTGAGCATCACCACGCCGACGCTGCCCTCGATGCCGCTCAGTCCGAGCAGCGCGGCGGCCGCCCCGCACGCCCCGGACTGCTCCTCCGCGCGGGTGATGACGAAGCCCTGCTCGGGCCGCCGCTGGCTGGGGAAGGTGCGGGCCTCCAGGATCGCCCGTCCGGCCGCGCTCTCGGTGAGCGGGTGGCGCAGGCCGGTCCGGTAGGCGACGTGGAAGTCGGTCCAGCTCGGCTCGACCACGGCGACGGCCAGCGCCTCGTTGCCGTCCACCAGGGTCAGGTGGGCGGTGGCGCCGAGGTCCTCGGCGAGGCTGCGCAGGGCCGGCAGTGCAGCCTCGCGCAGTAGCGGGTGCACCCGGTGCGCGAGCCGCAGCACGCCGAGGCCGACCCGGGCGCGTCCGCCGATGTCCCGGCGGACCAGGCCGTGCTGCTCCAGGGTGGCCAGCAGCCGGTAGACGACGGTGCGGTTGACGGCCAGCCGGGCGGCGAGTTCGGTGACGGTGAGCCCCCGCTCGGAGTCGGCGAGGAGTTTGAGGACCCGGACGCCTCGGTCCAGGGTCTGGGAGGTCTCGGCTGTCACGACGGGCAATCCTTTCCGCGGCGCTCGCGGGGCGGGCGGCGCCGGCCGGGGGTCGGTGTCGCGCGCAGGTGGGGGTGGCCGCGCTCGGGCCGTACGCGGTGTCGTCCTTGACGCCGGCACGGTCCTGCGACGCCGTCCCGCGGGGGTTGCCCGGCGGAAGAGCGTGGGGGAAAGGTAGTGAAGGAAATGTCGCGGCGGAAGTAGTTGTCCAAAATTCGGGCGTGATCGACTTCAACATCGCCGCAGATTCCGGACAAACACCCACAATTCGCCGGGCAGATCAGGGCATGCGTTCGACTCAGGTCCGAAGTCCGGACACTCCCGGACACGGACCACAGAGTCGGACCGCAGCGTCGGGCCACAGAGTCGGACCGCAGGGTCGGGCCGCGGGGTCGAACCGCGCGCTCCCGCCGAACCGTTACTTCGCCCACTCCCGGATCTTGGCGATCCGCGCCGTGAGCTGGTTGGCGGTGGCCTGCGCGGTGAGCGGCCCGCCGCACTGGCGGCGCAGCTCGTTGTGGATGGTGCCGTGCGGCTGGCTGGTGCGGTGGTGCCAGGCGGCCACCAGCGCGTTCAGCTCCTTGCGCAGCTCGCGGAGCTCCTGGTGGGTGACGACCGGCCGCTGCTCGGCCGGCAGCTCCAGCAGGTCGGCCTCCTCGGCGGGCTTGGTCTTGCTGCGCTGGATCTGCCGGTGCTGGCGCTTCTGCAGCAGCATCTGCACCTGGTCCGGCTCCAGCAGGCCCGGGATGCCGAGGTAGTCCTCCTCCTCCTCGCTCCCCGGGTGGGCCTGCATGCCGAACTCCATGGCGTTGTACAGCACCCGGTCGAAGACCGCGTCGGAGCCCAGCGCCTCGTAGGAGAACTCCTCGCCGCCCGCGCCGTCCGGCCCGTCGTTGGCTCGTTCGGCCTCGGCGAGCAGCCGGTCCTCCTCGTCGAAGAGGCCCTCGCCCTCCTTCTTCGGCCGGTCCAGCACGTGGTCGCGCTGGACCTCCATCTCGTTGGCGAAGCCCAGCAGCATCGGGATGGTCGGCAGGAACACCGAGGCGGTCTCGCCGCGCTTGCGGGCTCGCACGAAGCGGCCGACGGCCTGGGCGAAGAACAGCGGGGTGGAGATCGAGGTCGCGTACACCCCGACGGCCAGCCGGGGCACGTCGACGCCCTCGGACACCATGCGGACCGCGACCATCCAGCGGGAGGTCCCGGCCGAGAAGTCGGAGATCCGCTGGGAAGCCTCGGTCTCGTCGGAGAGCACCAGGGCGACCTTCTCGCCGCTGATCTCGCGCAGCATCTTGGCGTACGCGCGGGCCACGGTCTGGTCGGTGGCGATCACCAGCCCGCCGGCGTCCGGGATCGCCTTGCGGACCTCGCTCAGCCGCCGGTCGGCGGCCTGGAGCACGGCCGGGATCCACTCACCCTGCGGGGACAGCGCGGTGCGCCAGGCCTGGGCGATCAGGTCCTTGGTCATCGGCTCGCCGAGCCGGGCCTCCAGCTCGTCGCCGGCCTTGGTGCGCCAGCGCATGTTGCCGCTGTAGCTGAGGAAGATCACCGGGCGGACGACATGGTCGGCGAGCGCGTGTCCGTAGCCGTAGGTGTAGTCGGCGACGGACTTGCGGATGCCGTCGCCGCCCGCTTCGTACTGGACGAAGGGGATCGGGTTGGTGTCCGAGCGGAACGGCGTACCGGTCAGCGCCAGTCGGCGGGCGGCCGGCTCGAAGGCCTCGAAGCAGGCCTCGCCCCAGGATTTGGAGTCACCGGCGTGGTGGATCTCGTCCATGATCACGAGGGTCTTGCGGGCCTCGGTGCGGTTGCGGTGCAGCATCGGGTTGACCCCGACGCCCGCGTAGGTGACCACGATGCCGTGGTACTCCCGGGACAGCGGCCCGGAGGAGTACCCCGGGTCCAGCTTGATGCCTATCCGCGCGGCGGCCTCGGCCCACTGCTTCTTCAGGTGCTCGGTCGGCGCGACCACGGTCACCTGCTGCACCAGGTGGTTGTGCAGCAGGTACGAGGCGAGGGTGAGCGCGAAGGTGGTCTTTCCTGCGCCCGGGGTGGCGACCGCGAGGAAGTCACGCGGCTGCGACTCGATGTACTTGTCCAGCGCACCCTGCTGCCAGGCCCGCAGCTTGCCCGCGGTGCCCCAGGGGGCACGGCCGGGGAAGGCCGGCGACAGGTGGTGCGAGCCGACGGGCGCGGCATGGCCGACGGCCCGGACGGGCTCCTGCGGCTCCGACGTGTCGGAGAACAGCGGCATCGAGGAGGCGGCGGCAGTACTCACGGTCTCCGAGGGGGATCATCGCAGGTCAGGGGCGGTTTTGCGGCCCCGTCCCGCGGTCGGGCGGCGATCGGACAACCCGCCCAGCCTACCGGTCCGGCGCCGTTCGGGCCTCCAGGCGAGGCCTCGCGCCCGGCTCGCGCGGCCGGAAATCGATGTGACGCGGCTCACGTCCGATCGCTCTCGAAACCCGGTAATCACGGCGGTCACCAGGACTCTCACCAGGGTGAGGCCGCACCGACCCCCTGCCCCAGCGCGGCCTCGCACCGAACCGAAGGGACCGCCCGTGCGCACCGTCGAAGAGACCGTCCAGGCCCGCCTGATCCTCTCCCCCCACCGCTCCGCCCGGCTGCGGGTCGTGCTGTCCTACCTGCCGGAGGACCCGCTGGCCGTCCGGATGGCCTTCCCGGCCGAGTTCTCCCTGGACGAGGCCGAGGAGGGCCAGAGCGCCGAGGACATCGTCTGGGTCTTCGCCCGCCGGCTGCTCTCGTCCGGCATCGAGCTGCCGGCCGGTGTCGGCGACGTCCACGTCCGGCCCGCGCTCGGCCACCGCACCATGGTCGAGCTGCGGGCCCCGGAGGGCGCCGCGCTGCTCCAGTTCGACACCGGCGACCTGCGCCGCTTCCTGTGGCGCAGCCGGCTGCTCGTCCCCGAGGGCGAGGAGCACCTGCACCTGGACGCCGACCGCGCCCTCGCCCAGTTGCTCGGCTGACGGGCGAGCCGGCGTCCGGGAGCGCCCCCGCGCTTCCGGGCCGCCTCTCGCCCGCCTGCCACTCGCCCATCCAGTCGCCTGCTCGCCCCTTCCTCAGCCCGACAGCTTGCGCATCAGCCGGACGCCCTGCGCCGCCGTCAGGTGCGGCAGGTACGCCTTGCCGATCGCCCTGGTGATGCCGGGCAGCGCGGCCGGGTCGGGGTAGGCCATGTACATCGGCCGGTACTCCGGCTGGAACTTCGCCTTGAACGCGAGCAGCGAGCGGAAGCCGTACACCGGCTCCAGCGCCTTGCCCATCCAGTCCAGCATCCGCTGCAGCCCGGTGGGCCCCTCGTCCTGCCCGGTGCGGGCCAGCGGCGCGCCCGACAGCGACAGGAAGCGGGCGCCCTCCTCCTTGAAGCCGAGCGCGGCCGAGGCGATCAGGAACTCGCTGACACCGCGGAAGCCGTCCGAGCGCCGGCGCATGAAGTCCAGCGTCCAGCCGACCGGCACGCCGTTCTCGTACACCGGCATCCAGCTGGTCAGCCCATGCACCACCCGCTGCTCGTCCACCGCGACCAGCACCCGGACGTCCGGGTCGTCCAGCTCCTCAAGCCCGCCGAGCGTGAAGCCCATCTCCGGCAGGCCCTTCTCGGAGACCCACTCCTCGGAGATCGCCCGGATCTGCTCCCGCAGGGCGAGCGGCGCCTCGTGGTACGCCCACCACTCCGCGGTGATGCCCTGCTTGCCGGCCTTGTTGAGGGCGGTGCGGATGTCCTGCCACTTGCGGCCGGTGAAGGCCAGCTCGGGCAGCGGGACCACGGTGTCCTCGGCGACCTGCACCGAGCGCCAGCCGAGCTGCGCGGCGGCGTCCCTGGTCTGCCCGTAGACGCTGTAGAAGCACGGCGTCCAGCCGCGCGCGTCGCAGTACCGGGCGAAGCCGGCCACCGCCCCGGCCCGGTTCTCCGGCGCGCCGAACGGGTCGCCGGTGGTCAGCGCGATGGTGCCGATCACCCGGTAGGCGACGCCCGCCCGGCCCTGCTCGTCGAACCAGTAGTGGTTGCCGTCCCAGGTGGTGATGAAGGACAGCGTCCCGCCGCCGTGCTCGGTCAGCAGCGCCCTGGCCCGGGCCGCCGCCTCCGCGTCGGTATGCAGCACCGGCCGGCGGAAGGCCGACAGCAGCGCGACCAGCGCCACCACCCAGAACGCCAGCCCGGTGTACGTCTCCAGGAAGCGCGCCACCGATCCGACCGCGATCGGGTAGTCCGGTGTCAGGTCGTTGTACGCGGGCGGCAGGAACTGCGCCGGCAGCCCGTGCAGCAGTCGGCGGACGTTCGCCCCCGGCTCGAACTGGTCGGCCACCAGCCGTCCGAGCCCGACGTACGCGGCCGAGGAGAGGAGCGCGGCGCAGCCCGGCACCAGGGCCAGTCGGCGCACCGACCGGCCGGACAGCCGCACCCGGAACCGCTTGTGGGTGGCCAGCAGCAGGCCGGTGGTCAGCAGTGGCAGCAGCATCGCCTCGACGAAGTACTGGACCACGTCCCGGCTGACCGGCCCGGCGTCCAGGTACAGCCAGCCCAGCAGCGCCACCCAGAGCAGTTCGGTGGCGATGGTGACCAGCCAGGCGAACCGCAGCCCCCTGCGCAGCCCCTCGGCGAGCACCAGCAGCAGGGCCGGGAACAGGGCGGCCATCAGCCGGCCGGGGGTGTCGAAGATCCGGACGACGGCGTGCGCGCGGGCGCAGTCGTGCGCCGAGAGCGAGCAGAAGTCGGCGACCTCGTCCGGGCTGAGCCGGTGGGAGAAGTACAGCTCGGAGAAGGCGTTGAACGGTCCGCTGGCGTTGTCGTACAGCGAGGCGATCAGCGGCCCGAAGGCGGCGACGACCAGGCAGAGCGCGACCAGCACCCGGGTCTCGGAGTGCGAGGAGCGGTGCGAGCGCAGGTACGGGCGGCCGCGGCTGAGCAGCGCGCCCACGCCGAGCCCGGCCAGCGCGGCGGCGCACCGCTGGACGCTCTGCAGGTGGCCGACGTACAGCGTCATGACCAGCGGGACGAGCAGCACCAGCAGGTGCAGTCGGCGGCGCCAGAGCACGGTGAGCCGGTACCCGAGGACCCCGGCCAGCGCGAACAGGCCGACGCCGGGGCCGACCGAGATCTGGTCGGCCACCGAGGCGGTCCACTGTTCCCCGGCCGAGGAGCCGAACGCGATGAGCCCGGCGCCCAGCAGGGTGCCGACGACCTGCCCGCCGACCAGCACCGCGAGGGTGCGCAGGCGGCCGAGCCGGTGTTCGGCGGCCGGGCCGACCAGGAGCAGCAGCAGGCTGGTGAACACGTACGAGCCGCTGCCGGAGCACCAGGCCATCGAGGTGACCGGCGTCCACCAGTGGCCTTCGCCGAGCGTGGGCAGGCCGACCCCGGCCTGCTCCAGCAGCCGGTCGGACGGCCCGCTGCCCAGGCTGCCGGTGGCCGCGCCGACCAGCCAGAGCCCGGCCAGCAGCGCCAGCGTCAGCGGCGCGGCGCGCAGCCGGGAGCCGAGCGCCCGGGCCGCCCGCCGCACCCGCTGCGGGCGCGGCTCCGGCGTCCGGGTGACCGGCGCGCGGTCGGCGCCCCGCTCGGAGTCGCGCCGCGCGCCCCGCTGGCCGACGACCTGTTCGGACGTCTGCGCGTGCTCGCCGGCGACCGCGGTGCCCGCCCCGCTCACCGGGTCAGCCCGGTCTGTTGGGCGATCCACGGGATCTGCCGGACGATGCCGGGGCGGAAGACCACCCAGCCGTGGCCGCCCGGCATCAGTTCGAACTTCGCCTTCATCCCGGCCCCCTGAACAGCCTGGTAGATCTTCTCCATCTGCGGCCTGAACTCGTCGTCGGTCTCGCCGACGAGGAGGGCGACGCTGGTGTCCGGGAACTTCCTGCGGGCCATCACGTGGACCGGGTCGACCGCGTCGAACTTCTTCGCGTCGCCGCCGAACGCGGCCCTGATGGTGCCCTCCCGGTTGCCCAGGGTCGGCTCGTCCTGCCCGGACATGTCCAGGACGGTGCCGTACACGTCGGGCGCGTTGACGCCGAGCTGGAGCGCGCAGGTGCCGCCCATCGAGGCGCCGCCGATCGCCCAGCTCTTCCGGCCGGTGGCGGTCTGCAGGTTCTCGTGGATCCAGTCGGGAACGTCCGACGCCAGGTAGGTCTGCATCTTGGCGAGCTTGGAGTCCATGCAGAGCGTGTTGAACCAGGTCGAGCCGAGCTCGTCGGGCATCACGACGATCGGCGCGAGGCCGTTGTGCTGCGCGGCGAACGCGTCCATCGTCTCGTTGATCTGCCCCGAGAGCACCCAGTCCCCCGGCGCCCCGGGCTGGCCGGTGAGCATGACGACCACCGGCAGCAGCGGTCGCGGGGTGGCCTGGTAGGCGGGCGGGAGGTAGACGTAGGCGTCGCGGGCCTTGAAGCCCGACCTGAGGCCGGGGATCGGCACCACCGAGACGGTGCCCTTGTCGGGCAGGTTCGACGGGGCCTGCCAGACCTCGTCGAGTACCTTGTCCGGCGGGGCGGCCACGGTCTGCCCGACCTTCGCGGGGACCAGCCCACTGGTCTTGGTCAGCCACGGCGCCAGCATCACGCGCCCGCTCGGGTACTGCCCGAAGCCGATGTTGACCTCGGAGGCGGCCATCAGCAGCACCAGCCCGCTCAGGCCGAGCGCGATCCCGCGCCGCCGCCAGGTGAGCCGGCGGATGCGGTAGCCGACCAGGCAGAACCCGAGCAGGGCGATGGCTATCCACCAGGTGACGTACTCGGGCGTGCCCTCCGGGAAGGGGTGCCACCAGCCGTCGACCACGATGTCGAGCAGCAGGCTGAGGGCGGCCGCGGTGGCCAGCGCGGCGGGCAGGCGGAACCGCCACCAGCTCCGGTCGCGGCCGACGGCGAGCGCGAACAGCGCCGCCCAGCCGGCCGCGAGCACGGCGTGCGGGATCGGGCCCTCGGTGAGCGGCCAGTCGATCGGATTCCAACGGGTGGCAAGGGTGAGCGTGCTCATGCGGCTATGCCCGGATGGGTGGTGTCGGCCAGGAAACCGTAGGCGACGACGTTGCCGTCGTAGCCGTGTTCCTCGCTGTACGCGCCACCGCAGGTGATCACCCGCAGCTGCGCGTCCGAGGCCTGACGGTAGACCCGTTCGTCCGGGAAGTCCTTTCGATCGTGCACTTCGATGGCGTACAGCTGGTAGACGGCGGTGGCTCCGTCCGCCCGGGCGATCTCGATCCGGTCCCCCCGACGGAGCGCGCCCAGATGATAGAAGACGGCCGGACCCGCCTTGTTGTCGACGTGCCCTGCGAGGATCGCGGTGCCGCGCTGACCGGGGCTGGCCCCACCGCGGTACCAGCCCGCCAGGTTACGGTCCGCCTCGGGCGGGGCCTGCAGGTGGCCCTCGGAATCCAGCCCGAGCGTGGTGACCGGGGCGTCCAGGCGGACGGCCGGGATGCGGATCCGGGTCGGCGCGGACGGCCCCAGCGGCGGGACGACGGAGACCGGCGCGATGCCGGCCTGGGCCTGGCCGCCGTCCGGGGCGGGCGGCAGCACCGGCGAGCCGCCGCCGTGCAGCAGCCAGGCACCGAGCACCAGCGCGGCTCCCGCCGCCAGGGTGCCCGGCCAGGGGCTCCTGCTCTGCTGGACGCCCACGGGCGCTCCCCTCTGCCGACGGATTCCCGCTTTCTGGGAGTTTCCTGGGAACAATTCAACCGGATCGGACTGTAAAGCACGTCCATACGATGGTCATACTGACACCCGCCGATCGGCAGGGCTGCCGGCCGCTTTCCTGCCCGACGTGCGCGGCCGGTCGCGGAGCGCGACGAATACCTCCCGCCGGCGATCACTGCGGGCACCGCGCCCGACACGAGCCAGCGACGGTTCTACGGCCGCGATCGGTTGCGGCGTTCGGGCGATCGGTTACGACCATCCGCTGCGCCTCTTCGACCACTTCTGCCCGCATGCCATGCTGACGCGGTTACGGGTTCGATCCCCCGGATGTCAGATCGGACCCCGCACTCCCGCACGCTGCCGACCGCCTCACGAACGGAGTGACCATGGACGCTCTCTCCCGCCGCACCCTGCTGGCGGCCGGCGCCGCCACCGCCGCCACCCTGGCGGCCGGCTGCGGCAGCAACCACGCCGCCGGCGGGGAGCGGGCGACCGGTTCCGCCAAGCCCACCGGTAGCGCGGACGCCGGGCAGAGCGCCACTCCCACCCCGGCCCCGGCCCCCAAGCCGCAGGCCGTCCTGATCGGCGACGGCTCCACCTCCGACACCGGCGTCCAGCCGCGCCAGCCCGTCCCCGAGCGGCTGCAGCCCGGGCAGCGCCCGCCACAGTTCGTGGTCTTCTCCTGGGACGGCGCCGGCGAGCTCGACAACGGCCTGTTCGCCCGCTTCCGCCGGCTGGCCCAGGATCACGACGCGAAGATGACCTTCTTCCTCAGCGGCCTCTACCTGCTGCCCGAGTCCAAGAAGGACCTCTACCGCCCGCCGCAGCACAAGGTCGGCGCCTCCGACATCGGCTACCTCAGCGACCGGCACATCCGCGACACCCTGGAGAACGTGCACGCGGCCTGGCTGGAGGGCCACGAGATCGGCACCCACTTCAACGGCCACTTCTGCGGCGCCACCGGCGTCGGCAAGTGGTCCCCGGAGGAGTGGGACAGCGAGATCCAGCAGGCGATGGACTTCGTGACGAACTGGCGCACCAACACCGGCTTCACCGACCTGCCCGCGCTGCCCTTCGACTACCGCAAGGAGCTGATCGGCAGCCGCACCCCCTGCCTGGAGGGCCAGCGCAACCTGCTGCCCACCGCGGTCAAGCGCGGCTGGCGCTACGACAGCAGCGGCAACGGCACCCAGGTGTGGCCGCAGAAGATCCAGGGCGGCGCGCTGTGGGACCTCCCGCTGCAGTCCATCCCCTTCCCCGGGCACACCTTCCAGGTGCTCTCGATGGACTACAACATCATGTACAACCAGTGCGGCCCCAACACCAAGGCCGACCCGGCGCTCCACCCGGGCTTCCAGGCCCAGGCTCGCGACGCCTACCTGATGGGCTTCGACCGCACCTACAACGGCAACCGGGCGCCGTACATCATCGGCAACCACTTCGAGGAGTGGAACGGCGGCATCTACATGAACGCCGTCGAGGACGTCCTCAAGACCGTCGCGGGCAAGTCGGAGGTCCGGCTGGTCTCCTTCCGCCAGCTGGTCGACTGGCTGGACGCCCAGGACCCGGCGGTGCTGCGCAAGCTGCAGACCCTCGCCCCGGGCCAGTCCCCGACGGGCGGCTGGGAGGCCTTCCTCGGCACCCCGGCGGCGGCGCCCGTCCCCTCCTCCGCCGGCACCGCCACCACCGCCGGCTGACCGTCAGGACCGGGTACGGACCCGGCCGGAGAGCAGCGCTCCCAGCAGGGCGACCCCGGCCATCACCAGCAGGATCACCGCGAAGGCGCCGGGCGAGCCGGCGCCTTCGGCCTGTCCGTGGCCGGCCGCCAGGGCTCCGCCGCCCAGCGCCGCGAACAGCACCCCGGCCAGGCCCGTGAGCAGCACATTGCCCAGCGCGTCGCTCATCTGCAGCGCGGCCGAGTTCGCCCCGGCGTCCTCCGGCGCGGAGAGCTTCATCATCAGCACGCTGACGCTCGCGATGGCCAGTCCCATCCCGACGCCGCCGATCCCCCAGGCCACCGCCGCCACCCAGGCCGGCACCCCCGGGACCAGCACCAGCGCGGCGCCCGCGATCGCCGCCGCGGTCAGCACGAAGCCGCCCCGGATCATCGCCTCGCGGTAGCGCTCGGCCCCCGGCCGGCCCTGCAGCCAGGAACCCAGCGCCCAGGAGAGGCCGCCGCTGGTCAGGGTGAGCCCGGCCAGCGTCGGCGACAGGCCGCGCTGGGTGGTCATCATCAGCGGGATGAAGGCCTCGGCCGCGAAGAACGCCCCCGCGGCCACCCCGCGCAGCAGGATCACCGTCGGCAGCCCACGCCCCGCCCGCAGGGTCCGCTTCGGCAGCAGCCCCAGGACGGCCGGCACCAGCAGCGCCGCCCCGGCGATCCCGGGGAGCAGCCCGATCAGGTCGCGGCGCTGGCCCGCGTACTGCAGCAGCCCGGCACCGAGCGCCGCCATCGCGGCCAGCACGGTGCGGCGGCGGTCGAAGTCCGCGCCCTTGGCCACCGGGTGCTCCCGCTCGGAGCGGGCCAGCGCCGGGCCCATCACGGCCAGCGGCAGCAGGATCAGCACCGGCACGGCCAGGAACACCCAGCGCCAGCCGAGGTGCTGGGTGACCGCCCCGGCGACCAGCGGGCCCACGATCGAGGGCAGCACCCAGGCCGAGGAGAAGGCCGCGAACACCGACGGCCGCAGCCGCTCCGGATAGGCCCGGCCGACCACCACGTACAGCGCGACGATCACCAGCCCGCCGCCCAGGCCCTGGATCGCCCGGCCGGCCACGAACACCCACATCCCGGGCGCCGTCCCGGCCACCAGCAGGCCGACGCCGAACACCCCGATCCCGGTGAACAGCGGCTGCAGCGGCCCGCGGCGGTCGCACCACTGGCCGGAGACGACCAGGGCGAACAGCGTGGTGGTGAAGTAGCCGGAGAAGGCGAAGGCGTACAGCCCGAGGCCGTGCAGCTGGCGGGCCGCCGTCGGCATCGCGGTGTTGACGGCCGTCGCCTCGAAGGCGATCACCAGGACCACCGAGACGATCCCCAGCGTCAACGCGCGGTAGCGGCCGCTGAGCACCCCGCCGCCGGGGTCGTCGTCGAGGGGTATCGGTACGGGGTCGACCGAAGTGGGGGAGGCAGTGGTCATACGTGACATCGTAAGAGCCGTCCGCCCCGATGACCCCTGACCAGAGTCGGTGACCGACTGGTCCCGTGGGCCTAGGTCCCCGTCGGTGCCACGTCAGTGCAGCACCTTGAGGCCGACCACACCGGAGACGATCAGCAGCAGGCAGGCGATCCGGGCCATGGTCACCGCGTCCCCCAGGGCGGCCATCCCGTAGAGCGCGGTGCCGACCGCGCCGATGCCGACCCAGACCGCGTACCCGGTGCCGATCGGAATGGTGCGCATCGCGTACGCCAGGCCGCCCATGCTGAACAGCAGCGCGACGCCGAAGACGAGGGTGGGAACGAGGCGGGAGAAGCCCTTGGACGATTCCAGGGCGACCGCCCAGACGGTCTCCAGGAGTCCCGAGACGATCAGAACGAGCCAGGCCACGACGGTGTACCTCCGCAGTCCACAGCGGCCGGATTGCCGCTGAACTGCGCCGTCTTGTCGTCACCGGGTACGACGCGCTCGTCCGGGGTGGCGTGAATACCGCCACCGCTCTTCGACCGTAGCACACATTGCCATACAGAATTTACAAAACTTCGTTGACCCTCCTCCCCCGGATCCGCCACCATGAATTCACTGGCCGTGTGCCCGAGTGGCTGAGGGGACCGTCTGCAAAGCGGTGTACGCGGGTTCAATTCCCGCCACGGCCTCGATGAAAAAGGAATTGCCGGTCGACCCGGAAAAGTCGACCGGCAATTCCTTTTGCGCATTTCCCCGCTCAGGCCGTGACGGCGTCCTCCGGCCGGATCGGCAGCCGGCCGACCGGCAGGGCCGTGGCGGCGCGGACGGCCGCGGCGACGGCCGCCGGTGCGACCACCGCGGGGGCCGCGCCGACCGCCTTGGCACCGAACGGGGCGACCACGTCGCGCTCCTCCAGCAGCGCGGCGATCCGCACCTGCGGGGTGTCCAGCGCGGTGGGCAGCCGGTAGCCCGTGAGCGAGGGGTTCTGCAGTACGCCGCCCTCGGTGCGCAGGTCCTCCAGCAGTGCCAGGCCGACGCCCTGGGCCACGCCCGCCTCGATCCGGTCCTCGATCTGCCGCGGGTTCAGCGCCCGGCCGACGTCCTGGGCGACCGTCATCTCGACCACCCGCACGGCGCCCAGCTCGATGTCCACGTCCACCACCGCGCGCATCGCGCAGAACGAGATGGAGACGAAGGCGTCGCCCTGCCCGGCCTCGTCCAGCGGCTCGGTGGGGTGCGGGCGGCACTGCGCGGTGGCCCAGAGCTCCTTGCCCTCCAGCGCCTCGGCGACCGGCATGCCGAGCACCCCGTCGTACGAGGTGATCTTGCCGTCGGCGATCTGCAGCAGCTCCGCCGACATCCCGAAGTTGGCCGCGATCGGCTGCAGCAGCTGGTGGCGGACCATCAACGCGGCCCGCTCGACGGCGCCGCCGGAGACCCAGGTGTGCCGGCCGCGGGCGGAGGGCCCGGCGATCGACTGGTCGCTGTCGGCCGGCGCGATGTAGACCTCGCTGACTCCCAGCACGGTCTGCACGATCTGCCGGGCCAGCGTGGCGAAGCCCTGCCCGGCGTCGACGGCCGCGCAGATCACCGTGGCGTGGTCGCCGCTGACCCGCACGGTCGCGGTGGACACCTCGTCCTCGCCCTCGGCGCCCAGCATGTGCACCATGCCGACGGCGTAGCCGATGCCGCGCCGCACCGCCGCCGGGTCGCCCGCGCCGCCGGGCCCGCCCGGCAGCAGCCACTCGGCGTCCGGGTCGTCCACCGGCAGGGCCGGCAGCGGCTCGTCCGCGACGGCATCCAGCAGCGCGCGCACCGGCGCCGGGCAGGTGACCGCCTGCCCGGTGGGCAGCAGGTCGCCGGTGGACATCGCGTTGCGCCGGCGGATCTCCACCGGGTCCACGCCCACCCGGGCGGCCAGCTGGTCCAGCTGCGACTCGTACGCGAAGCAGGCCTGCAGCGCGCCCTCGCCGCGCATCCGCCCGGCCGGCGGGTTGTTGGTGCGCACCGCCCAGGCGTCCACGAAGACGTTGGGGCAGACGTACGGGCCGGCCGAGAAGGCCGCCGCGGCGGCCAGCGCCTCGGCGGAGACGTCCGCGTAGGCGCCGCCGTCCAGCAGGATCTGCGCCTCGACCTTCACCAACGTGCCCTCGGCGTCGGCGTGGTGGCGGTAGCGCAGGAGCGCGGGGTGGCGCGAGGTGTGGGTCTGGAAGGACTCCTCGCGGGTGAGGGTCATCTTCACCGGGCGGCCGGTGCGCAGCGCCAGCAGGGCCAGGGTGACCTGGAAGGAGATGTCCTCGCGGTCGGTGGTGGCGCCGGGCACGCCGGTGACCACCAGCCGGACCCGGTCGGGCTCCAGGCCGAGGCAGGCGGCGGTGCGGTCGCGGTCGCCGTGCGGGTCGGTGGAGGACAGGTGCAGCTCGACGCCGCCGTCCGGGCGCGGCACGGCCAGGCCGGCCTCGGCGCCGAGCGGCGCCGGGTCCTGCCGGCCGACCTGGTAGAGGCCCTCGACGACGATCTCGCCGACCGCCTCGGAGTCCCCGGTGCGCAGCGGCAGGTGGCGGAAGAGGTTGCCGTCCGGGTGCAGCGGCGGCGCGGTGAAGGCCTGCTCGGGGTCGGTCACGGCCTCCAAGGGCTCGTAGTCGACCGTGATCAGACCGACCGCCAGCCGGGCGGTGTCCGGGTGGTCGGCGGCCACCGCGGCGATCGGCTCGCCGTGGTGGCGCACCACGCCGGCGGCCAGCACCGGCCGGTCGGCGACGACCGGGCCGGCCGGGGCGCCGTCGGGGGTGCCGTCCGGGCCGGGCGGCAGGTCGGCGGCGGTGACCACGGCGTGCACGCCGGGCAGCGCGAGCGCGGCCGAGGTGTCGATGCCGCGGATCCGGGCGTGCGGGTGCGGCGAGCGCAGCACCGCGCCCCACAGCAGCCCCTCGGCCCACAGGTCGGCCGCGTACGGGTAGATGCCGAGCGCCTTGGGCAGCGCGTCGCTGCGCAGCGGGGAGCTGCCCAGGCCGAACGGCTCCGGTGCGCCGCCCTCGCCGCCGTCCTGCTGGAGTGCTGCGCCGATGTCGGTAGGCGACGTCATGATGCGTGGTCGTCCTCGGGGAGCCGGATGCCGTGGGCGGGGGTGGCACCGTACGGGACGCCGGCCGGGGCACCGCCCTCGACCGGGGCACCGTGCGGGTGCTGGGCGGCGTACGGGGTGCCGTGCGGCGGCGTGCCGTCGAAGGCGGCGCCGGGCAGCGGGGTGCCGTGCGCGGGGGTCGGCTCGTAGACCGGGGCGTCGTACCCGGTGTCGTAGCCGTTCTGCTGCTGGTGGCCGTCCGGGTAGGGCAGGTAGGTGCCGTGGGCGGGGGTGGTGCCCTGGTACGGCTGCTCGGGGTAGCCCTGCGGCGGGTAGTAGACCTGGTCGCCGGAGGCCTGGGCGGGGATGCCGCCCTGGAGCGGGGCCGGGACGGTGTCGTACACGCCGGTGTCGTAGCCGCCCGACGGGTCGCCGTACGGCGTCGGGGCGTGGGCCTGCTCGACGGGCTGCTGCTCGACGGGCTGCGGCGCGGCCGGGTGGGCCTCGACGTGCTGCGGTTCGAGGTGCTGCGGCTCGACCTGCTGGTGGGGGACGTGCTGCTGCGGGACGTGCTCGATCCAGGCGTCGGCGTCGGTGTAGACCGGCAGCTCGACAGCCGGCTCGGGTTCGACGGCCACAGCCGCCTCGGCGGACCGGTCGTCGGCCTCCGGAGCGGGAGCGGCGGCCTCCTCCGCTTCCTCGGCCACCGCCGCGCGGGCCTCCGCGACTGTCTGGACGGCGGCCAGCACGCCCTTGTAGCCGGTGCAGCGGCAGAGGTTGCCGCAGAGCGCCTGCCGGGCCTCGACCTCGGTGGGCCGGTGGTTGCGCTGGAGCAGGTCGTGCACCGCCATCGCCATGCCGGGGGTGCAGTAGCCGCACTGCACGGCGCCGGAGGCGGCCAGCGCCTGCTGGACGTCGCTCGCGCCGCCGGCGGCGGACAGGCCCTCGACGGTGTTGATCTCGCTGTCGGCAGCCAGCGCGGCGGGCACCAGGCAGCCGGCCACCAGCTGGCCGTCCACCTGCACCGAGCAGGCCCCGCACTCACCCTGTTCGCAGCCGTCCTTGGCGCCGGCCAGGCCGAGCCGCTCGCGCAGCACGTAGAGCAGGCTCTCGCCGATCCAGGCGTCGGTGACGGGCCGTTCGAAACCGTTGACCCGCAGCGTGTAGGAGGCGCACGGGCGCAGCTCGCGGCTGACCTGCGGGGAGAGGCCGAGCGGGTCGGCGTCGAGGGTCTCGATGGGGTCTGTGGTCACTTCAGCGCCCTTCCCAGTGCCCGTCGGGCCAGCACCGCTACGGTACGCCGCAGCCGAACGGCCGCTGCGGTCGGCCCCTCGGTCACGGCCTCCCAGGCGCCCTCGGCGCCGTAGTTGTCGGGGACGCAGGCGGTGGCCACGTACTCGCCGAAGGCGGCGTTCGCGGCCGGGTCGATCTCCCGGCTGCCGTCCCAGTCGATGCAGCCGGCCACCCAGGCCTCGGCTTCCAGCGGGCGCAGCGGCACCGGGGCGACGGCGCCGACGGCGCAGCGCACCGAGCGCCGGGCCGGGTCGAGGACGAGGGCGACGGAGGCGGTGGCGCGGGCCGGGCCGCTGCGGCCGGTGGCCTTGAGGAAGACCTGCGGGGCGTGCAGCAGCGGGACGCGCACCCAGGTGAGCAGTTCGCCGGGGCGCACCGGGTCGAGGCCGGTGAGCAGGTGACTGACCGGCACCTCGCGGCTGGCGCCGGCCCGGGCGAGGGTGACGGTGGCCTCCAGTGCGGCGAGCACCGGGAGGGTGTCGCCGGCCGGGGCGGCGGTGACGATGTTGCCGCCGAGGGTGCCGACGTTGCGGACCTGCGGCGGGCCGGCGGTGCGGGCGGCGTCGGCGAGCGCGGGGATGAGCGCGGCGAAGTCGGGGCGGTCCATCCGGGCGTGGGTGAGTCCGGCGCCGAGGACGGCGGTGCCGCCGTCCTCGTAGCGCCAGCCGCGCAGTTCGGTGATCCGGCCGAGTCCGACCAGGGCGGCGGGGCGCAGCCGTCCTGCGTTGACGGCTTCCATGAGGTCGGTGGCTCCGGCCACCGGTACCGCGGCCGGGGCGGCGGCCAGCGCGTCGACGGCCTCGTCGAGCGAGGCCGGCAGCATGATCGTCCGGTTCACCTGGGTCCCACCGTGCTCCACTTGCTCATCGATCGCCTGCCGCCCGCGGCCTTGGGCCGTGGTGTCCGCGTCAGCAGCCCGGCCTGGCCCGTAGGGTACGGGCGATCGGGCCGGGTTGGGCAACTCTGGCACACAATGCTCGATGATCACTTCGGGGCCGGTGAACGGGACTGCCCGATTGGGACGGATACCGGGCGGTATCTGCCCCGTCCCTGGCCGGGCCAGGGCAGATGTTCATCAGTTCTTGACGTCCGACGACCACTCAGAAGTTCCCGGAAGGCGATCACCGCACCGGCGGCGGGCCCGCGATCGGCCGGCCGGCCACGCCGGGGCGGCGCTGCCAGGGCAGCGGCCCGTCGGCCGGGCGGTACTCGACGCCGAGCGCGTCCAGCACCTTCAGGTGCGTCGCCAGCCGCCGCTCGAAGCCGGCGAAGTCGCGCTCGGCCGGCCCGGCGGGCAGCTCGGACCAGGCGACCTCGGCGAAGGCGACCAACCGGGGGAAGGCCCGGTAGTCGATGTCCCGGGCGCTGTCCATGAACTCGCTCCACAGGTTGGCCTGGGTGCCGATCACGTACCGCGCCGCGGCCTCGTCCAGCTGCGCGGGCACCGGCTCGAAGCGGTAGACGTCCTCCAGCGTGCGCACGAAGCCGACCGGGATCGGCTCGTCCGGCCCGTCCGCCTGCCGGTGGTCGAAGTAGACGTGCTGCTCGGGGCACATCACCACGTCGTGCCCGGCCTCCGCGGCGGCGATCCCGCCGCCGAAGCCCCGCCAGGAGGCGACAGCGGCACGGGACCGCCCCCACGCCTCCGGGCGCTCGGCACCCGGAGGCGACGGTGTCCCCCAGCCTGGCGGCCGGGAGGTGCCCCCACCCGCCGGCGCTCCCCCCTTCGGCGTGGTGGCAATGGCGAGCCCGCCCTCCAGGATCTCGTCCCAGCCGATCAGCCGGCGGCCGCGCTCGGCCAGCCAGCGGTCGAAGTGCCGGATGAGGTGGCTCTGCAGCTCGTCCTCGTTGGCCAGGCCCAGCTCGCGGATCCGGGCCTGGGCGGCGGCGCTGTCCTTCCACTGCTCCTTGGGGCACTCGTCGCCGCCGAGGTGCACGAACTCGGACGGGAAGAGCTCCAGGACCTCCTCCAGCACCCCCTCGAAGAAGCGCAGGGTCTCCTCGGAGGCGTTGAGCACGTGGTGGCTCACCCCCCAGTCCGTCCAGACGCCGAGCGCGGCGGTGTCCACCACGTCGGTGTTGCCCAACTCGGGGTAGGCGGCGACGGCGGCCTGGGTGTGGCCGGGCAGGTCGATCTCCGGGACGACGGTCACCCCGCGCGCGGCCGCGTACGCGACGATCTCGCGCAGGTCGTCCTGGGTGTAGTAGCCGCCGTGCGGGCGGTCGTCGCGGCGCCCGGCGGACCGGTAGCCGACCATCGAGCGCTCCCGCCAGGCGCCGTGCTCGGTCAGCCTCGGGTAGCGCCTGATCTCCACCCGCCAGCCCTGGTCGTCGGTCAGGTGCAGGTGCAGCACGTTGAGCTTGTGCGCGGCCAGCAGGTCGACGAAGCGCAGCACGTCCGACTTGGGCAGGAAGTGCCGGGCGACGTCGAGCAGCGCGCCGCGCCAGCCGAACCGGGGGGCGTCCTCGATGTCGGCGCCGGGCAGCACCCAGCCCTCACGGCGCAGCGGCGACCGCCGGTAGGCGTCCGGCCCGAGCAGCTGCCGCAGGGTCTGCGCCGCCCACAGCGCTCCCGCCGGGCCGCCCGCGGCGAGCAGCGCGTGGCCGGGGCGCACCGTGATCCGGTACGCCTCGGCGGCGAGCGTGCCGTCCCGGACCAGTTCGATGCCCGCGCCCGGCCGGCCCGGGCCGAACGGCAGCCCGGTGGCGGCGGACAGCGTGCCGCGCAGCCAGCGCTCGGCGTCGGCCAGCGCGGGCGGTGCGGTCAGCGTGGTGGCGGCGTCGAGTGGGAAGTCCTCGTCCGGGCGGCGAACGGCGCTCGAAGGAGCGGGAATGAGGTCCATTCCGACATCCTGCCCACGCCCCGGACGATTGGCATAGACCACCTCGGAAACGCGGTGCCATGCAAAACGGCGCCGCGCACCGGCGGGCTACTTGTTGTTGTTGTCGCCGTCGCCGCCCTGCGGCTTGCCGATGCCGTCGTAGATCTCCTTGCACATCGGACAGACCGGGTACTTCTTCGGGTCGCGCCCGGGCACCCACACCTTGCCGCAGAGCGCCACCACGGGAGACCCGGAGAGCGCGCTCTCCATGATCTTGTCCTTCTGGACGTAGTGCGCGAAACGCTCGTGGTCGCCGTCGCCGTGGGACACCTGTGGGACGGGCTCGACCAGGGTGCCGGTGCCGAGGCCGCGCTCGGGCTCAAGAGTGCTCATGGGTGCCAAGTCTATGGGCGCCCCGGGAAACCGGGCCAGTGTCGCGCGGCGGGCCCGCGGCTCAGTTCATCGTCGGGTCGTCCGGGTAGGTCGCCAGCAGGGCGAGCGGACCGCGCTGGCGGCGCAGCACCGAGCGCCACAGCCGCTCCGGCTCGGGGCTGGAGACGTCCCCCGGCTCGCAGTCCACCAGGTACCAGGCGCCGCTCTCCAGCTCCGCCTCCAGCTGCCCCGGCGACCAGCCGGCGTACCCGGCGAAGATCCGCAGGCTGCCCAGCTCGCCGGCCAGCACCTCGGGCGGCGCCTCCAGGTCCACCAGGCCGATCGCGCCGTGCACCCGCCGCCAGCCCAGCGGCTGGCCGGTGCCGGGCTCCCCCGGCGCCACCGCGAGGCCGAGCGCCGAGTCCAGCGCCACCGGTCCGCCCTGGAACACCACGGCCGGCTGCCCGACGAGTCTGCCCCAGCCGTCCAGCACGCTGCCCACCTCGACCGGCGTCGGCCGGTTGAGGACCACACCGAGCGCCCCCTCGGCGTCGTGGTCGAGGAGGAGCACCACCGCCCGCGCGAAGTTCGGGTCGGTGAGCAGGGGCGTCGCGACGAGCAGACGGCCGGTGTGGGACCGGCCTCCGTGCGAATGGGCCGCCGTCATGCCTCACATGATCCCGCAGAACGGCACCGGTCGGGCACCGCAACGCCCGAAACCACGCCACGCCGGACCAACACCCGTACGGCCGCATCGGCGGGCCCCGTACCCCCGGAGAGAGCACCATCACGGGGAGAGGCTCACGGGAACCAACGGCACGCCCACTACCATCTACGTCTGGTGGACGCCTATACGGTGCCGACTCGGTTCTGCCGGGGGCCCGAACGCGCCCGTACGACCGGTCCACCACCGGCTCTCTACCGGAGCCCTTCCCCACTCCTCTGGCACCCCGGATTGCGAGAACGATGACCGACGACGTCCTGCTGGTCCACGGCGGAAACCCGCTCGAAGGCGAGATCCGCGTCCGCGGAGCGAAGAACCTGGTCCCCAAGGCCATGGTCGCCGCCCTCCTCGGCCAGGGCCCCAGCAGACTGCGCAACGTCCCGGACATCCGCGACGTCAAGGTGGTTCGCGGCCTGCTGCAGCTGCACGGCGTGACGGTGCGCGCCGGCGACGAGGACGGCGAGCTGATCCTCGACCCCTCGCACGTCGAGAGCGCCAATGTGGCCGACATCGACGCACACGCCGGCTCCTCGCGGATCCCGATCCTGTTCTGCGGCCCGCTGCTGCACCGCCTCGGCCACGCCTTCATCCCGGGCCTGGGCGGCTGCGACATCGGCGGCCGCCCGGTCGACTTCCACTTCGAGGTGCTGCGCCAGTTCGGCGCCACCATCGAGAAGCACCCGCAGGGCACCTACCTGGTCGCCCAGCAGCGCCTGCGCGGCACCAAGATCGAGCTGCCCTACCCCTCGGTCGGCGCGACCGAGCAGGTGCTGCTCACCGCAGTGCTCGCCGAGGGCGTCACCGAGCTGCGCAACGCGGCCATCGAGCCGGAGATCGTCGACCTGATCTGCGTCCTGCAGAAGATGGGCGCGATCATCACGCTGGGCACCGACCGGACCATCCTGATCACCGGTGTGGACGAGCTGAACGGCTACAACCACCGCGCCCTCCCGGACCGCCTGGAGTCCGCCTCCTGGGCCTGCGCGGCGCTCGCCACCAAGGGCGACATCTACGTCCGCGGCGCCCGCCAGCTGGAGATGATGACCTTCCTCAACACCTTCCGGAAGGTCGGCGGCGCCTTCGAGGTGGACGACGAGGGCATCCGCTTCTGGCACCCGGGCGGCGAGCTCAAGGCGATCGCCCTGGAGACCGACGTGCACCCGGGCTTCCAGACCGACTGGCAGCAGCCGCTGGTCGTCGCGCTGACCCAGGCCACCGGCCTGTCCATCGTCCACGAGACGGTGTACGAGTCGCGGCTCGGCTTCACCGGCGCGCTGAACCAGATGGGCGCGCACATCCAGCTCTACCGCGAGTGCCTGGGCGGCACCCCGTGCCGCTTCGGCGCCCGCAACTTCCTGCACTCCGCGGTCGTCTCCGGCCCGTCCAAGCTGATGGGCTCCGAGCTGGTCATCCCGGACCTGCGCGGCGGCTTCTCGTACCTGATCGCGGCGCTGGCGGCCGAGGGCACCTCGACCGTGCACGGCATCGACCTGATCAACCGCGGCTACGAGAACTTCATGGAGAAGCTGCGCGACCTGGGCGCCCACGTCGAGCTGCCCAGCGAGCAGCTGGTCGACGCCTGATCACCGGCCCGACATACGGCGAGAGGCCGGGCTCCCCCCGCGGGGGGAGCCCGGCCTCCGGCCGTTCAAGGGGTGGCTCAGGCAGCGCCCTTGGCGGCTTCCTTCAGCTTGGAGCCGGCGCTCACCTTGGCGCTGTAGCCCGCGGCGATCTGGATCGGCTCGCCGGTCTGCGGGTTGCGGGCGGTGCGGGCAGCGCGGTGGGTGCGCTCGAAGGTCAGGAAACCGGGGATGGTGACCTTCTCGTCGCCCTTGGCGACGACCTCGCCGACGATCTCGGCGAAGGCGGCCAGAACGGCGTCGGCGTCCTTGCGAGTCACCTCTGCGCGCTCGGACAGCGCGGCCACCAGCTCACTGCGGTTCATGTGTACTCCTGTGGTCTGTTCGCTTGCGGTGTGCGGGGGCCCATCGGTGCTCCCACCGGGGGGCACCCGGATAGGCCGCAGGTCCGCACACTGTGCTCATGCAGGCAATGCGTGGTCGCAGGCCGGGTCCGTACCCGATGCCGCGCGCCCGTGCCTTCGAAGGCCCGCCCGCCTGCCTGGATACGAATCCTGCCCCGACCGGCCCCGAGAAAGCCAATCGGGCCCCGACCGAGGCACCCGAACAACGCCCGCCCGTTGGAGGTGTGACGCTCCGTCGGCTCCGGCGGACCGGGCGCGGACGGCGGTCGGGACGACTCGCCGGAAGACCAGGGGGACGTTCCGTACTTGTCGGACACGCCTGCCCCGTGCAGGGCTACCGTACGCCCTAGGACTGACAAGCCCAAACACGCCCCTCGCCCTTGTGTCGCAAGGGTTCGGGGCGGGCTGGGCGGGTATGACCGCTATTCGCACATTTGAGCGACCAACGGCACGTCCGCCGGTCGGGCCGTCAGAGCTTGACGGTGGGGAAGGCGGAGGTGTCCAGGGTGCCGACGATGCCCGGGGTCGGACGGGCCGGCACGGGGGCCTCCACGGCGTCCGCCAGGGCCGCATCACGCACGGCGGCGGCGACGGTCTTGGCGACATCCTTGTGGAAGACGCTCGGGATGATGTAGTTCGCGTTCAGCTCGTCGTCGGCGACGGTGGTGGCCAGCGCCCGGGCGGCGGCGATCATCATCTCGGTGTTGACCGTGCGGCTCTGGGCGTCCAGCAGGCCGCGGAAGACACCCGGGAAGACCAGCACGTTGTTGATCTGGTTCGGGAAGTCGCTGCGGCCGGTGGCGACCACGGCGGCGGTCTGCCGGGCGACGGCCGGCTCGACCTCCGGGTCCGGGTTGGCCAGGGCGAAGACGATCGCGTCCTCGGCCATGGTGGCCAGGTCGTCGCCGTCCAGCACGTTCGGGGCCGAGACGCCGATGAAGACGTCCGCGCCCGCCACGGCCTCCTTGAGGGTGCCGGTGCGGCCCGAGCGGTTGGTGTGCTCGGCGATCCAGCGCAGGCTCTCGTTGAGGTCCTCGCGGCCCTGGTGGACCACGCCGCGCACGTCCGCCACGGTGGCGTGCTCGACGCCGGCCGCCATCAGCAGCTTGAGGATCGCGGTGCCGGCGGCGCCCGCGCCCGACATCACCACGCGGATGTCGGCGATCTCCTTGCCGACCACCTTCAGCGCGTTGGTGAGGGCGGCCAGCACCACGATCGCGGTGCCGTGCTGGTCGTCGTGGAAGACCGGGATGTCCAGGGCCTCGCGCAGCCGGGCCTCGATCTCGAAGCAGCGCGGCGCGGAGATGTCCTCCAGGTTGATCCCCGCGAAGCCCGGGGCGATCGCCTTGACGATGGCGACGATCTCGTCGGTGTCCTGGGTGTCCAGGCAGATCGGCCAGGCGTCGATCCCGGCGAAGCGCTTGAAGAGGGCCGCCTTGCCCTCCATGACCGGCAGCGCGGCCTCCGGGCCGATGTTGCCCAGGCCCAGCACCGCCGAGCCGTCGGTGACCACGGCGACGCTGTTGCGCTTGATGGTGAGGCGACGGGCGTCCTCGGGGTTCTCCGCGATCGCCATGCAGACCCGGGCGACACCCGGGGTGTAGATCATGCTGAGGTCGTCACGGTTGCGGATCGGCAGCTTGGACGACATCTCGATCTTGCCGCCGAGGTGCATCAGGAAGGTGCGGTCCGAGACCTTGCCGATCGCGACGCCGTCGATCGCCCGCAACTTCTCGACGATCTCCTCGCCGTGCGCGACCGAGGAGGCCGCCACCGTGACGTCGATCCGCAGCGCCTCCAGGCCGGAGGCGGTGACGTCGAGACCGGTCACCGACCCGCCGGAGGACTCCACGGCCGTGGTGATCGCACTGACGGCGTTGCCCCGGGCCGGGACCTCCAGCCGTACCGTGATCGAGTTGGAGACACTGGGCACCGTCGCCATCGACGCTTCCTTCTTCCGTCTGTCCCGCAGGCTCAACATTTTGTTGAAGGCATCGCCTGCGCATGCTAGACCTCGATCGTCGCACCTTCCAAGGGGTAGCCAGAAATAACGTTCATTGAGTGTGCGGATCCGACAATCCCGGCCGGCTTCCGCCGACCTCCCCGCGCCTACTCCTTGCCTCTCCGGGCCGATGCGTTACATTGGACAGGCACCGGCTCGATCCAAGCCCCCGGGCCCAACCTTCGTCCCTTCGAGGGACCACTTGCCGCGAGGCGAGCATGGCGGGTCGGTGTACTAAACGTCTGAAGGCCCCTCACCAGCCGGTGAGGGGCCTTCTTCCGTAGGTCCTGCGGGACCCGCGGGACCCGTGTGGTTCCCGCGAGTCCCGTACGGTCCGTCAGCCGTGCAGCAGCGCGGGCACGCCGGCCGCGTCCGGCAGGTCGTCCGGGCCGGACAGCACGGTCAGCCGCTGGGTCGCCCGGGTCAGCGCGACGTACAGCACCCGCAGGCCGGCCTCCGACTCGCCCGCGATGCCGGTCGGGTCCGCCACCACGGTCGCGTCGTACTCCAGGCCCTTGGCCTCCAGGCTGCCCAGCACCACCACGCGCTCGCCCAGGCCCTCGGCCCACCCGGCCGCCTCGGCCCGGCGGTCCATCGGCACCACGATCGCCACGGTGCCGCCCACCTCGGCCAGCAGCTGCTCCAGCTCCGCCCGGGCGGCCTTGCCGAAGGCCTCCGGCGAGGGGTCGGTGACGGCCGCGAAGCGCGGCTCCACGCCGACGTGGCGCACCGCGCTCGGCGAGGGCGTGCCCGGCGCCGCCAGCGCCAGCACCTTGGCCGCGACCTCGGCGATCTCGGCCGGGTTGCGGTAGTTCACGGTCAGCGTGAAGCGGCGCCGGGGCTTGCCGGCCAGCACCTCGTCCAGCGCGGCCTGGGCCTCCTGCGGGAACGGCCAGGAGGACTGCGCCGGGTCGCCGACGATCGTCCAGGTGGCCATCCGGGCCCGGCGGCCGATCATCCGCCACTGCATCGGGGTGAGGTCCTGGGCCTCGTCCACGATGATGTGGGCGTACTCCGTGCGCTCCACCGGCTGGCGCTCGCGCTGACGGGTGCTGCGGTCGGCGAAGGTGGTGACCTCCTCCAGGCCGGTCAGCAGGTCCATCGCGTTCACCTCGCGGACCTTCGGCCGGGCCGGCTCTCCGAGCAGAACCTGGAGCTCGTCCACCAGCGCGACGTCGTGCGCGGACAGCGCGCCCTCGCCCGCCGGGGACAGGTGGCGCCAGGAGGCGGCCAGCAGCCGCGCCTCGTCCGGGGTGACGGCGCGGCGGGCGATCCGGTTGGTGTGGCGGTGCTGCTTGAGCGTGGCCAGCACCCGGCGCGGGGTCAGGGCGGGCCACCAGGCGTCCAGGAAGTCCAGGAACGGCGCCTCGTCCGAGACGTACTCGTCGAAGCTCTCCTTCTCCTCCTGGCGCTGCTCCCGGCCGTAGTGGTCGGTGGGCTTCGGCAGGTGCTTGACGACCTCCTGCCACAGGGCGTCCAGGAGCAGCCGGCGGGCGCGCGGGCGCAGCAGGTTCAGCGGGGTGCCGCCGGAGCCCACCACGTTGCCGCGGACGGCCCGCAGCCGGCCCGCGTCCAGCTTCAGCACCTCGCCGCGGGCGACCACCTTCAGCTCCTGCGGCGCGCCCAGCTCCAGCGCCCCGCGGGCGGCCCGGCGCAGCAGCTGCGTCATCCGGGCCGAACCCTTGATCCGGGCCACCTCGGGGGTGTCGTAGGTGCCCGCCTCGATGCCGTCCACCAGCGAGCCGACGGCCCGGATGGCGACCTGGCCCTCCTCGCCGAGCGCGGGCAGCACGCCCTCGGTGTACGAGACCAGCAGCGGGGTCGGCGAGACCACCAGGATGCCCCCGGCGTAGCGGCGGCGGTCCTGGTAGAGCAGGTACGCGGCGCGGTGCAGAGCGACGGCGGTCTTGCCGGTGCCCGGGCCGCCGGTGACCAGGGTGGCGCCCGCGGCGGCGGCGCGGATCACCTCGTCCTGCTCTCTCTGGATCGAGGAGACGATGTCGCGCATCGAGTGGCTGCGAGCGCGGCCCAGCGAGGCCATCAGCGCGCCGTCGCCGACCACGGCCAGTTCCTCGCCGTCCAGGGTCGGGGTGAGGTCGGGGCGCAGCAGGTCGTCCTCGACGCCGATCACCTTGCGGCCCTTGGAACGGATCACCCTGCGGCGGATGACCCGGCCTGGCTCGACCGGGGTGGAGCGGTAGAACGGGGCGGCGGCGGGCGCGCGCCAGTCGATCACCAGCGGGCCGTACTCGGCGTCCAGGACGCCCAGGCGGCCGATGTGGAGGGTCTCGGCGACGGCCGGGTCGGCCGGGTCGAGCGGGGTGTTCGAAGGAATGCCGTGCTCCTCCGGGGCGTCCGCCCGCTGGAGGTCGATCCGGCCGAAGAGGAAGTCCTCGAACTCGTTGTTGAGCCGCTGGAGGTGCGCGCCGGCCCGGTAGACCTGGGCGTCGCGCTCGGCGAGCGCGCCGGGGGTGCCGACCTGGACCCGCTTGGCGGCGTCCTCCAGGATGTACTCGGCTTCGGCGAGCTTCTCCTCCAACCGGTGGTAGACGGTGTCGAGGTGCTGCTGCTCACCGGCGATCTCGCGAGCGCGGACGGTCTCGTGATCGGCGGTGGGGGTGGTGTCCGTGTTGCTCTGCATGGCCTCGGTGGTAGCGACGGAATCCGGCTCCGGAAAACGAGCGGACGGATGATCCTACGCCGCGACCCCCGGGCCGCGCTGCTCCGGAACGTACAAAATTCGAAGGCCGCCCTCCGCGGAGCGGTGGGCGGCCTTCGGTATGAACATGGGGTGGTGGAGATGCCGGGAATCGAACCCGGGTCCAGTGGAGTTAATTCAGGGCTTCTCCGAGCGCAGTCCGCTGTGCTTTTCTCGGCCCTGGCGGTCACACGGACAAGCCGCCAACAGGCCCAGCTGCTGTTTGATTTCCCATCCACCCTCGCAGCCCGGGCGGACGGTTGAGTTCCCTAGATTATGCCAGGGTCCGGGTCGGGAACTCCCCGGTCTGACACCCAAGCGCTATCGGTGCTTAATTAGGCAGCGAGAGCGAACTGCTGGGAATCGCGCTTAGAGTTGGCGATTATTTTTTTGCGACACGTGGTTTACGAGATCATTGCCGCGTTCCTCGGCTCGCTTCCCCTGTTTCAACATCCCCTGTCGAAACCGATCATCCCCATGTTTTTTTGAGAAACAGCTCGGACGATGACCGTCCGTGTTGCTTGCGCCATAGTACGCGAGGCGACGGGCGAGGGTCCAGCGGATTAACCCTGGCGTCCCAACCCTGGCGTCCTAACCCTGGCGTCGCCGGGCGGCCGCCACGGCGCGGGCCGTCTCGCGGGTGTCCTGCTTCTCGCGCAGCGTCTGGCGCTTGTCGTACAGCTTCTTGCCGACCGCGAGCGCGAGCTCCAGCTTGACCCTGCCGTCCTTGAAGTACAGCGAGAGCGGGATCAGGGTGTGGCCCGCGTCGCGGACCTTGGTCTCGATCTTGCGGATCTCCAGCTTGTGCAGCAGCAGCTTGCGCTTGCGCCGGGCCGCGTGGTTGGTCCACGTCCCCTGGGTGTACTCGGGGATGAAGACGTTGTCGATCCAGGCCTCGTGGTTCTGGATGTAGGCGTAGCCGTCGACGAGGTTGGCCCGCCCCTCGCGCAGCGACTTGACCTCGGTGCCGGTGAGCACGAGGCCGCACTCGTAGGTGTCGAGGATCATGTACTCGTGTCGCGCCTTCTTGTTCTGCGCGATCAGCTTGTGTCCGGTTTCCTTTGCCATAACGCGGTCATTCTCGCACTTCGGGACCGGATCGGGCAGCTGCTTTAGGCGCGGGTGCCGAGCCCCGCGAGGACGCGCAGGGCGAGCGCGTCGGCGTCCTCGCCGGTGGTCGCCGGGACGTCGGGGGCGAGGCCGGTGCCGTCCGGGGAGCGGCCGGCCGGGGTGAAGTAGCGGCCGACGGTCATCTCCAGCACCGCGCCGTCGGCGAGCCGGCTGGGCTGCTGCACGGTGCCCTTGCCGAAGGTCCGTGCGCCCACCACCACGGCGCGGCTGCGGTCCTGCAGGGCGCCGGCGAGCAGTTCGGCGGCGCTCATCGTGCCGCCGTCCACCAGCACCACCAGCGGGGTGCGCTGGTCGCCGCCGCGCGGGGCGGTCAACTCCCGGGTCTCGCCGCGCTCCTGGTAGGAGCCGACCGGGCCGCCGTCCAGGAAGATCCCGGCGGTGTCGGCCGCCTCGTCGACCAACCCGCCGGAGTTGCCGCGCAGATCGAGCACCACGCCGGTGTGCGGGGCCCGCAGCGCGGCGCGCACCCGATCGGCCACGCCGCTGGTGAAGGCCCGTACGGTGATCCGCAGGACGCCCTTGTCCAGACGCTCCGCGGCGACCTGCTCGCTGTCCAGCAGCGCGCGCCGCAGCCGCAGTTCGCGCACCGCGCCCTCGCCGCGCCGGACCGCCAGGGTGACCTCGGAGCCGGCCCTGCGCTCGTCGCCCCGGCCGCGCAGCCGCGCGACCACCTCGGTGACCGGCAGGTGGTCGGCCTGGTCCGGGCCGACGCTCAGCAGCCGGTCGCCGGGCGCGATCCCGGCCGCGGCGGCCGGGCCGTCGGGCGCGACCTGGGAGACCTCGGTGACGCCGTCCTCGCCGCGGCCGACCGAGAGGCCGACGCCCAGGTACCGGCCGTCCAGGCCCTGGCTGAACTCGGCGTACTCCCGCGCGCTGTAGTACGCGCCCCAGCGGTCGCCGTTGGCCCCGAGCAGGTGCTCGGCCTGCTGCTCGGACAGTGCGGTGCCGGCCGGGTCCGCCGGGAGCCCGCCGCCCGCGGCCCGGACGGCGTCGGCGGACGGGCGGGGCGGCAGGCCGCTCGGGCCGCCCCAGGCTCCGGTGGCGGCGCCGACCAGCAGGACGGCGCCGAACACCAGGCTGAGGGCGGCCACCTGATGTGCCCTGCGCGGAGTTTGCAGCATGGCATCGGAGTGTAGACACCGCGTCGCGCGCGACGGGCCGGAACGAGGGAGCGCGGAACGGCGGCGGGCCCCCCCCCCCCCCGGGCGGGGGGGGGGGGCCCCGCGGGCGGGGGGGGGCGCGGGGGGGCCCCCCCGCCCCGGACAAAAACCCCCCCCACCCCCCCACCCCAAACCCCCCCC
>NZ_JBITFB010000016.1:197817-241630 GCF_044455625.1 Kitasatospora sp. NPDC051164
GGGGGTTTTTTCCCCCTTGCAATGGTTTTTTACCCCCCGCGCCGCGCCCGCGGGGCGGCACGGGGGGCGCGCGGGGGGGGGGGGCCCCCCGCGGGCGCGGGGGGGGGGGGGCCCGCCGAGGCGTCCGGGGATCAGACCTTGAGGTACTTGCGCAGCGTGAAGAACGCCGCCACACCGGCCATGCCCATACCCACCACGATCAGCAGAGGTATCACCGCGAGCACCGAGCCGAGGCCGATGAAGTGGATGAACTGCACCCGGTCGGCCAGCCAGTTCTGGACGAAGAAGTGCCCGCCGATCAGCAGTCCGGAGGCCATCGCCGCGCCGAGCAGCGCGGAGAACGCGGCCTCGGCGATGAAGGGCATCTGGACGTAGAAGTTCGAGGCACCGACCAGGCGCATGATGCCGGTTTCGCGCCGCCTGCTGTACGCCGACACCCGGACGGTGTTGACGATCAGCAGCAGGGCGACGAAGAGCATCAGCACCATGATCACGAAGGCCGCCGTCTGCAGGCCGTTGAGCAGGCCGAACAGGTTCTCCAGGATCTTCCGCTGGTCCTCGACCGACTTCACGCCGGGTTTGCCGGCGAAGGCGCTCTGGATCACGTCGTACTTGGTCGGGTCGTTCAGCTTGACCCGCCAGGACTGCGGCATGGCGTCCGGGCCCAGGACGGGGATGAGCGGGTTCTCCGGGTTCATCTCCTTCCAGTGCTTGTACGCGTCGGGGGAGCTCTCGTAGGTGGAGGTCTGGACGACCGAGGTCATCTTGTCCAGCTGGTCCTTGATGTCCTGGACCTGCTGGTCGGTGGCCGCGCCCTTGTCGCACTGGGGCGAGTTGCGGGCGTCCGCCTTGGTACAGAAGTAGATGCTCACCTCGACCTTGTCGTACCAGTACCCCTTCATGGAGTTCACCTGGTCGCGGACCAGGAGCGAGGAACCGGCGAGGGCGAGGGAGAGCGCGACACTGACGACGACCGCGATGGTCATCGTCAGGTTGCGTCGGAGACCCACACCGATCTCCGACAGGACGAACTGGGCACGCATGCGGGAAACAACTCCAGGGTCGGTACTGCTCCGGGTCGGGCGATTCGGGCCGGCGGCCCTACGGGGTCAGCGCTGGGGGGTCAGTGCTGGTATCCGTAGACGCCGCGAGCCTGGTCGCGGACGAGCAGCCCCTTGTCGAGCTCGATGACGCGCTTGCGCATCTGGTCGACGATCGCCTGGTCGTGGGTGGCCATCAGCACCGTGGTGCCGGTGCGGTTGATGCGGTCGAGCAGCTTCATGATGCCGACCGAGTTCTGCGGGTCGAGGTTGCCGGTGGGCTCGTCCGCGATCAGCAGCATCGGACGGTTCACGAAGGCGCGGGCGATCGCCACGCGCTGCTGCTCACCACCGGACAGCTCGCCCGGCATGCGGTCCTCCTTGCCGCCCAGGCCGACCAGCTCCAGCACCTCGGGCACCACCTTGTTGATGGCGCTCTTGGGCTTGCCGATCACCTCGAGGGCGAAGGCGACGTTCTGCGCGACCGTCTTGTTGGGGAGCAGACGGAAGTCCTGGAAGACGGTGCCCAGCTGGCGGCGCATGTGCGGCACCTTCCAGTTGGACAGCTTGCCGAGGTCCTTGCCCAGCACGTGCACCGCGCCCGTACTGGGACGCTCCTCGCGCAGGCACAGGCGCAGAAAGGTGGACTTGCCCGAGCCGGACGAACCGACCAGGAAGACGAACTCACCCTTCTCGATCTCCAGCGAGACGTTGTCCAGGGCGGGACGGTTCTGCTTGGGATAGGTCTTGGAGACGTTGTCGAATCTGATCACGGCTGCATCACGGAGGCCATCCTAGGCGGCACCAGTCCTCGGTCGATCCGCCCCGGTCGCCCGGTCCGGGGGCGGGCGAAAGGAGCGCAGAGGGCCGCTCCCGGTCTGGGACCATACGCGAACCGGCAGCCGGCCCGCAGGGGCAGCCCGTGACAGCGCCCGGAATCCGGGAGACAATGTCCGGTTATGCCCCGAATTATGCGAGGCATGTCACAGCCCGGGAGCCGGAACCGCCGGAACCTGGCAGAGTGGGAGACGGCGACCGCGTTCGGCCGCTCCCCCGTACAGGGCAAGAAGTGGAACCAAAGCCCCGTCCGGTGCGTTGGCTGTAGCAGCGAGGAGGAGATCGCATGACCTGCGACCATCTGGTGTGCGCCAACTGCAACGGCCGCGTCAGCGACGGGCGTTGCGCGGTGTGCCGCGCCAACCGGGCCCGGCTGCAGGAGCAGCAGGGGCCGTTCGCCGCGCTCTCCCCCGCCGTGCTGCTGGCCCTCCTGGCCGGGCTGCTCGCGGTGGCACTGATCGCCCGGCAGGCACTGGCCTGAGTTCTTTCCGGACGTACGAACCGGACGTGCGAAGGGCCCCGACCGCTACGGTCGGGGCCCTTCGTACGTCTTTCTCTGCTGTTCGGCGCTGGTCTTACTCGGCGCTGGTCTCGCGCTGCTTGCGCCAGCGGATCCCGGCCTCGATGAAGCCGTCGATGTCGCCGTCCAGCACGGCCTGCGGGTTGCCGGCCTCGTACGCGGTCCGGACGTCCTTGACCATCTGGTACGGGTGCAGGACGTAGGAGCGCATCTGGTTGCCCCAGGAGCTGCCGCTGTCCTTGAGCGCGTCCATCGCCGCCTTCTCCTCCTGGCGGCGCCGCTCCAGCAGCTTCGCCTGGAGGACGTTCATCGCGGACGCCTTGTTCTGGATCTGCGAGCGCTCGTTCTGGCAGGAGACCACGATGCCGGTCGGGAGGTGCGTGATGCGCACCGCCGAGTCGGTGGTGTTGACGCCCTGGCCGCCGGGGCCGGAGGCGCGGTAGACGTCCACGCGCAGCTCGCCCTCGTCGATGTCGACGTGGTCGGACTGCTCGACGACCGGGAGGACCTCGACGCCGGCGAAGGAGGTCTGCCGGCGACCCTGGTTGTCGAACGGCGAGATGCGGACCAGGCGGTGGGTGCCCTGCTCGACCGAGAGGGTGCCGTAGGCGTAGGGCGCCTTCACGGTGAAGGTCGCGGACTTGATGCCGGCCTCTTCGGCGTACGAGGTGTCGTACACCTCGGTCTGGTACCCGTGCCGCTCGGCCCAGCGCAGGTACATGCGCATCAGCTGCTCGGCGAAGTCGGCGGCGTCCACGCCACCGGCCTCGGCACGGATGTTGATCAGCGCCTCGCGGGCGTCGTACTCACCGGACAGGAGGGTGCGGACCTCCAGCTCCTCGACGGCCTTCTGGAGGGAGACCAGCTCGGCCTCGGCCTCGACACGGGTGTCCGCGTCGTCCTCGGCCTCGGCCAGCTCGAACAGCACACCCAGATCGTCGATGCGGCTGCGCAGGCCCTCGACCCGGCGCAGTTCACCCTGGAGGAAGGAGAGCCGGCTGGTCACCTTCTGCGCATTCGCGACGTCGTCCCACAGGGTGGGGGCGGCTGCCTCCTCCTCCAGGACCGCGATGTCGGCCCGGATCTTGTCCAGGTCGAGGACGGCCTCGATCGACCCCATGGTCGTATCGAGGTTCTTGAGCTCTTCGGAAGGATCGACGGCTGCCACGCCCCCAGGGTAATGGTTCCGGGGGTGGTCATGACGACACCCCCGTTTCCCACCGGGGCTACGGCGCCCGCGGGGCGGTGCCGTGCACGGCCGGACGGGCCGGGTGGCCGCGGTCCGGGGCGGTGGCCGCGAAGGCCGTCCAGGCCGCGGCGGCGCCCGCCAGCAGCAGCACGGTGGCCAGCAGGACGGCCAGCAGCCGGCGGCGGCGCAGCAGGGCCTGGCGGTCCCGGCGGTGGCCCGGGGCGGTGCGCTGGGCGCGGGACTCGGCGGCGTACGCGGCCAGTTCCTCGGCGGACGGGCGACGCAGGCTGGTGTGGGTGTCCCGGGTGGAGTCCGGGGCGACGCCGGGCACCAGCGGGACGGCCGGGCCGCGACGGCGCTTGTGGAGGCCGGGGCCGGCGTCGACCTCGGCGTAGACCGCCTCGCCGGGGGTCAGCTGCTCCTCGGCCGGGGCGCGACCCTGGGTGGGCACGGCGAGCACCGGCAGACCGGCCAGCGACGGCAGCTGCTCGCGCAGCCGGGCGGCCAGCTCGGCGGCGCGCAGCCGGGAGGCGGGGGCCTTGGCCAGGCACTCGGAGATGATCCGCCACAGCCCGTCCGGCAGGCCTGGGATCGGCGGCACCTGCTCGGTGACGTGCCGGCGCAGCACCGCGCCGGTGTGGCCGCCGCCGAACGGGGTGGAGCCGGCCAGCAGCTCGTACAGGACGGTGGCGAGGGCGTAGATGTCGACGGCGGCGCGCGGCTCCAGGCCCTCGATGATCTCGGGGGCGAGGTAGTCGGGGGTGCCGATGATCCGGGTGGCCCGGGTGCGGCGCGGGGCGTCGACCAGGCGGGCCACCCCGAAGTCGGTCAGCTTGGCGCGCGGGGCACCGCCGGGGCCGGGGGCGGCGGCGAGGTCGAGCAGGACGTTCTCCGGCTTGACGTCGCGGTGGACGATCCCGGCCGCGTGCGCGGCGGCCAGGCCGTCGGCGACGTCCGCGATGATCGAGGCGGCGGTCTGCGGCGGCAGCGCGCCGTCCCGCTCCAGCCGGGAGCGCAGGTCGGTGCCCTGGACCAGCTCCATCACCAGGGCAAGGTCGCTGCCGTCCACGACCATGTCGCGCACGCCGACCACCCGGGGGTGGTCGAGGCTGGTCAGCGCGGTGCGCTCCTGGACGAAGCGGCCGACCAGCACCTGGTCGGAGGCGAGGTCCTCGCGCAGCAGCTTGACCGCCACCGGGCCGTCGGGCCCCTCACCGAGCCAGACCGTCCCGGCCGAACCCCGGCCGATCACCTGGTGGACGGTGTACCGGCTGCCGATCTTGCGTGCCAATGCTGCTCCGTGGGCGGCGCGGGAGCGCTCCGGGGGGTCCGGTGCACTCGGTGGGGCGGGACAACAGCGACCAACCTACGCGCCCGGCGGCCCCGTGGGCCCGCCTGAGGGGTCCGGAGCGGGAGTCTCGGGCGAGAAATCTCGTCAATTGTCGACAAAGCGTCAATCTAGCTGTCCGGAGCCGGTCCAGAGTCCGGGTCAGAGTCCGGACCGGAGTCCGGACCAACCCGATCCGGGGCGTGACGGCGCTACTTGCCGAAGACGCTGTTCACCCAGTCCCGCGCCGAGTCGTACCAGCCCACGACGTTGTCCCAGTAGTGCGGCAGCGGCGTGAAGTTCCACAGCGCCACCGCGGCCACGGCCAGCACCAGCAGCACCATCAGGCAGCCCTTGAGGCAGCCGAGCCCCGGGATGTACATCCGGTTGCGGCTGCGCGGGCGCCGCTCGCGGGCCGGCGCGGGCTCGCGGCGGGCGGACTCGCGCGGCGGCTCCTCGCGGCGCGGCGGGGCCTCCCGGTACTGCGGCGCGGGCGGCTCGGCCCGGCGCGGCACCGGGGTGGGCGCGGGCGGCGGCGGGTAGCCGCCCTGCGACCGGCCGTGCCCGGCCGGGGCCTGCCGGTAGCCGCCGGGCGGCTGCGGACGGCCGCCGGGCCGGCCGCCCTGGGGGCCGCGGCCGGCCTGGCCGCCCTGCCCTGCCGGTCCGGCCTGGTAGGGCGGCGGGGCCACCGGCGGGCGCTGCGCGTACCCGGGCGGCGGCGGGGCCTGCTGGTAGCCGGGGCGTCCGCCCGGGGCGCCCTGCCCGGCCTGCCCGCCGTAGGGCGGCTGTCCGGCCTGGTAGGGCGGCGGAGCGACCTGCGGCTCGCCGTACTCCTCGTAGTCCTGCGGGCCGAAGTAGCCGACCTGGGTCTGCTGGTTGCGGTCCCGCGCCGCGCGCAGCTGGGTCTGCCACGGGTGCGGCGCCTCCTCCTTCGGCCCGGGGGGCGCGGTGGGCGGGGGCGGCGGCACGGCGGTGGGCGGCATCACCTGGGTGCGGTCCGGGGTGCCGTACGGGGGCGCGGGCGGCGGCTGGGTGCCCATCACCCGGGTCGCCGCGGCCGGGTCGTACTGCCCGCCCGAGGCTGTCGGGGGCAGCACCTGGGTGCGGTCCTCGGTCCCGGCCGCCCCCGGGCCGGCAGCCGAGACACCGCCGGGGACCGCGGTGGGCCGCGGGTCGGGCTGCAGCAGGGCGGCGACCGCCAGCGCCTCGTCCACCGCCGCCGGGGAGGCGTGCACGCCGACGCCGGCCGCGACCACCCGCAGGGCGCGGGCCAGCGCGGTGGCGCCGGGCCGCTGGGCCGGGTCCTTGCGCAGGCAGCGCTCGATCACCGTCCAGAGCGGCTCGGGCATGGTGCTGGGCCGCTGCGGCTCCTGCGCCAGGTGGGCCTGGAGGACGGCGAGCGCGCTGTCGCCCTGGAACGGCTGGCGGCCGGTGACCAGCTCGTACAGCATGATCCCGGCGCCGTACACGTCCACCGCGGAGGTCTGCGGGCGGCCCTCGGCGGACTCCGGCGCGACGTACGCGGGGGTGCCGACGAACTCGTGGGTGCGGGTGACGCCCGGGGAGTCGGCGAGGCGGGCGATGCCGAAGTCGGTGAGCAGCGGGTGCATCCGCTCGGTGCCGTCCACCACGGTGGAGGCGAGCAGGACGTTGGCCGGCTTGAGGTCGCGGTGGACGATCCCGTCCGCGTGGCTGGCCGCCAGCGCGTCCGCCACCTGGGCCATCAGCAGCGCGCCCGCGATCGGGCTGAACGGGCCGTTGGCGCGCAGGTAGCGGGCCAGGTCGGGGCCCTCCACCAGGTCCATCACCAGGGCCAGCAGCTCGCCCTCGACGACCAGGTCACGGACCCGGACGATGTTGGGGTGGGTCAGCCGCAGCAGCAGCGAGCGCTCGCGCAGGAAGCGCATCACGACGTCCGGGTCGGCGGCCAGCTCCTCGCGCAGCACCTTGATCGCGACCCGCTGCCCGGGCTCGCTGCCCGGCACCTGGACGTCCTCGCGCACCACGCCGCGCCAGACGGTGCCGGTCGCACCCCGTCCGAGGGTCTCATCCAGCAGATACTTGCTGCCGACTGGCCGCACCTGTCGCACTCCTCGCCGTGCCGCCCGCGCGGGGCGCTCCTCCGCCGGTGCGGTGAGCCTGCCGGGCCCGTGTCTGCGGCCACTCTAACGGTGTCCGTTCGGGTTTTTGAGGTGACCGGCAGGCCATCCGAGGAGGGTTGGGGGACATCCCCTAGGGGAGTACCCGGAGTGGGTCGGCGGCCTGCTCAGGGGGCCCTGAGGGCGGTGGTTGACCTGACTCACCGTCGCCTCCACCATGGCGATGATCGCAAGATCGTCAAATCCGGTACCGTGCGCGGACCGTCCGTGCCGGATGGCAGGATGGACACTCGCCACTCGTGTGGCCCAAAGGGGTCGCCGCGGCCGCCCGGTGCGTCCACGACGGCGCCGGGGTACCAGGCTTCACCTCAGCAGAAGGGACCCGCGGGCGAGATGCAGATCCGGCTGACCGTCCTCCGACCGCGCAGCGGCCCGGCCGCCGCCGGCTCCGCCATCCCCTACGTGGACGTGCTGGTCACCGCGCCCGTCGGCACCGCGCTCGGCGCCATCGCGGGCGCCCTCGCGGGCGCCGTGGGCGTGCGCGGACCGCGGGCCGCCACCCATGTGCACCTGTACGCCGGCGCGCACCGGGTGGACGAGCACACCCTGCTCGGCCACCCCCCGCTGCTCGACGGAGCCGTCCTCAGCCTCAACGAGCCCGACCCGACCGCCGACGACCCCGACGACACCCCCGCCGTCGCCGAACTGCGTGTGGTCGGCGGGCCGGACGCCGGCGGCGTGCACCGGCTGCACGGCCGGGAGATCCGGATCGGCCGCTCCGGCGAGGCCGACGTCCCGCTCGACGACCCGGACGTCTCCCGGCTGCACCTCGCCCTGCACCTCGCCGAGGACGGCCGGGTCTCCGCCCGCGACCTCGGCTCCACCAACGGCACCACCCTGGACGGCCGGCTCGTCCCGCCCAGCCCGCCCGAGGCCGCCGTTCCGCTGGAGCCCGGCGCCCTCCTGCGGATCGGCGAGTCGACCCTGCAGGTGACCGCCCCCCACCCGGCCGACACCGCCGGGGCCGCCCGCACCGCCCTGCCCGACGGCCACGGCCACCTCCGGCTCGCCGCGCCCGGCCCTACCCGGCCCGCGCCGCCGGTGGTCGAGCCGCCCGCCGCCCCCGAGCCCGCCCCGGGCCGCGGCCGCGGCCTGTTCTCCCTGCTGCCCGGCCGAACCGCCGAACCGCCCGGCCAGGAAAGCGCCGAACGCCACCACGCCGCCGTACGGCTGCGCCAGACCGCCGCCCAGCGCGAACGCTGGCCCGACCTCGCCGCCCTGCTGCTCAGCGCCGTCGGCCCCGGCCCCCGGCTGTGGGAGCGCGGCCCCGGCCACCCCGACGCGCTCACCCTGCGCCTGGGCACCGCCGACCGCCCCGGCGGCCCCGGCACCACGCCCGGCACCACCCTGCCCGCCGTCCCGGTCACCCTCGACCTGCAGACCGCCGGCAGTCTCGGCCTCTGCGGCCCGCGCGAGCGCCTGGACGCGCTCACCCGCGCCGTCGTCGCCCAGCTCGCCGCACTGCACCCGCCGACCGGCCTGAGCCTCGCCGTGGTCGACGCCGACCCCACCCGCACCCCCGAAGAACGCGCCGACACCTGGGCCTGGGCCCTGTGGCTGCCCCACCTGCGCCCCGCCGACGGCCAGGACTGCCGCCTGCTGCTCGGCCTCGACGACGAACAGGCCACCGCCCGGCTGACCGAACTCACCACCCGGCTCAGCGGCCCCAGCGGCCTCGGCGGCCACCCCGCCACCGTGGTCGTGGTGGACGGCCGCCCGGCCACCGAGACCGCCCGGCAGGCACTCGACCTGCTGCTGCGCCAGGGCCCGGCCGTCGGCATCTTCCCGATCTGCCTCGCCGAACAGCCCGAGCTGCTCCCCCGGGGCCTCGGCGCCACCGCCCTGATCACCGGCGAGGTCGGCACCCAGCTCTCGCTCGACCGCCCGGTCGCCCGCGGCCGCGAAACCCTGCACGAGATCTCGCTGGACGCCGTCTCCGACGCCTGGGCCGAGCGACTGGCCCGCCTCCTCGCCCCGCTGCGCGAAGCCGCCCCGGCCGCCCGCGGCCCGCTGCCCGACGCGCTGCGCCTGCTCGACCTGCTGCAGCTCGACACCGTCACCCCGGCCAAGCTGTCCGCCCGCTGGGCCGCGCACGCCGGCGGCATCGGCGCCGCCACCGCACTGCTCGGCACCACCCGGGACGAACTGTGCACCCTCGACCTGGCCGACCCCGAGCTCGCCCTCCCCTCCCCCGACCCCGGCGGCCCGCACCTGCTGATCGGCGGCGCCCACGGCTCCGGCAAGACCGAGCTGCTGCGCACCCTGGTCGCCTCGCTCGCCGTCTCCGAACGCCCCGAACGGCTGGCCGTCACCATCATCGAGGGCCGGGCCTCCGAGGACGGCCTGGACGGCTGCACCGAGCTGCCGCACGTCACCGGCCTGGTCAACGCCGCCGACGACCCGCGCGCCGGGCTGCTCGCGGCCGAGGCCCTGGAGGACGAACTCGCCCTGCGGGAGCGGCTGTTCGACGGGCTGGACTTCGCCTCCTGGCACGCCGCGCGCATCCTGGACGACCGGCACGGCCTGGACGACCGGTCGCAGGCCGTGAACCACCCGCAGGTGCCGGTGCCCGCCACCGTCGGAGCCGCGTCCGCCTCGACGCCCCGGATCATCGCGCCGCGCAGCGCGGAGGGCCCCCGGCCCGGCGCCGCCCCCGCCGCGCCCGTCCCCGCGACGCCCGTCCCCGCCCGCCTGGTCGTCGTCGTGGACGACTACGACGCCCTGCTCTCCCCCACCTCCCCGGCCGGTCGGCCGCTCGCCCGGGCGCTCGCCGACATCGCCCGCCGCGGCGGCCCGCTCGGCATCCACCTCGCCGTCGCCACCGGCAGCCCGGAGGAGAGCGCCGGCACCGAGGTGGACGAGGCCGCGTTGCTGCGGATCGCCCTGCGCACCGACGACCCCGCCGACTCCGACCTGCTGATCCACCTCGGCGACGCGGCCGCCCTCCCCGAGGACACCCCCGGCCGCGGCTACCTGCGACTGCCGGACGGCGGCGTCACCGCCTTCCAGACTGCCCGGATCAGCGGCCGCATCCCGCGCACCGCCACCCTGCGCCCCACCGTGGTCGCGATAGACCCGCTCCAGCTCGGCGCCCCGCCCGCCCGCCGCCCGGTCCGCGAACTCGGCAACGGCCCCACCGACCTCGCCCTCCTCGCCAGCGCCCTCCAGCGCGCCGCCGCCCGGCGCTGACCCGCGGCAAGGGCACCTCGGCCCGTCATTCCGCCCCACCCCGCCCCGATCACGGCAGGGCGGGGCGGGGCCGAACACGGATCAGCCCGTCGGCAGGTCGCCGGGCTTGTCCACGACCGCGCGCTGCTGGACGGCGCTGTCGTAGAGGACGGTTCCCTTCGCCTCCTGGGGGCTGTCCGTGAGCCGGGTGTCCCGGGAGCCGAGGAACTCGTAGGTGTTCCGGTCGAAGATCCACTCCAGGCGGGCCTGGCCGTCGTCCCGCACCACCGCGACGCCGTGCCGACCCAGGGCGTCGGCCTCGTCGTCCAGCATCGTGACGCCCGGGATCAGGGCGGCCGCGCGGTACAGGGCGGCGCTGGTCTCGGGGGCCATCAGCTGCTCCGAGATCAGCTCTCCAATGTCCCGGAAGGCGGCCTGGTCCCGATCGACGCCCTTGCCGTTGCCCTCGGCGTAGACCTTCGTCAGGAGTTCCTGCGGGTCGGTCGGCAGTGTCGTCAGGTAACGGTAGGTGGGTCGGATGATGCTCGCCGGTCCCGGCGCCGGCGTGAGGCCGATCCGGCCCTGCGGGTTCTCCTCGCGGCCGAACGCGACCCGGTCCTCGATCAGCCCGTCGGTGCTGCCGTTCACCGAAAGCCAGACGGCCCGGGGGTGCAGCGGAGCCGGCACCCGCTTGCCGGTCTTCGGATCGCTGGTGGTGCCGGTCCACTGGCTCTTCACGTAGACGTACTGGTCGTCCCGTACGGTCGCGGCGGGCCGGCTCGCCGAGACCTGGGCGATCCGGTCCAGCAGCTGGGCCGCGCTGACCGGATCCTGCGGCCCTGCCGACGGCGCTGCGGACCGTACGGCGGACGGCCCCGCCTGCACCGGCCCGCCCGTCGTACCGTCGCCCCCGCCGGCCGGCACCAGGGCCAGCGCCAGTCCGCCCGCCAGGGCGGGCAGTGCCACCCAGCCGAGCCGCCCCCGTCGGGCCCGTTCGGGCTTCGTCTCCCGGATCTCGCTCATCAGATGTCCCCTCAGCAGCCGGTGGCGGTCGGGGGAGAGCCCGGGCCGTGCCGGTGTCGGCAGCAGCCGGTCCAGCTCGGCACGCTCGTCCTCGTTCATCGGTTCGTCTCCCGTGTCGACCGGGCCGCGTCGGCGCGGCCACCCGGTACCTGTCCGGCCTTCGGGCGGAGTTCCCGCCCGTTTCGGAGCTCCTCCTCGGCCAGCGCGCGCAGCTTCGTGCGGGCGCGCGAGAGCCGCGAACGCACCGTGCCGATCGGCACCCCGAGTGCCTCGGCGGCGCTCGCGTAGTCCAGGCCCGCCCAGACGCACAGCCCGAACACCTCGCGCTCGGCCTTCCGCAGTCCGGCCAGCGCCCGCTGCGCGGCAGCGAGCTGCGCGCTGTCGTCGAGCCGCCCGACCAGCTCGTCGGCGAAGTCCGGCACCACCTCGCGTTCGGGCAGCCGCTCCATCGCCGCCCGGTGCCGCCGGGCCGCCCGGGCCCTGTTGCGCAGCACGTTGGCGGCTATGCCGAACAGCCAGGGCCGGACCGCTCCGCCGTCCTCACACAGTGTGCGCCGCAGCCGCCAGGCCTCCAGGAACGTCAGCTGGACAACGTCCTCCGCGACCGCCCAGTCCCCGGTCGCGCGCACCGCGTACCGGTAGAGATCACCCGCCGCGTCGTCGAACAACTCCCCGAACGCCCACTGGTCCCCGTCCCTCAATCGGCCCCGCTGTGACAGTTCCACACCCCCACCTGTCCGCACGCGACTCAGGGTTCCCACCGGAGCACGGCGGAGGGGCCCCCCCCCCCCGGGGGGGGGGGGGGGGCCCCCCCCCCGCGGCCGGTCAGCCGGTCAGACGCACTTCAGGTCGCGGTTCACCACGGCCATCCCGGCGACCTTGTCGCCGTCCATGGTGAACTCGTACTGCCAGCCCTGCTGACCCTCCACCGGGAACACGTACTTGCCGCTCTTGGCCAACTGGAGGCCCTTGGCGCCGTAGGCCTGCTGCAGGGCCTCCAGGGTGGCGCCGGCGCCGATGCCCTCGGCCGTCTTCGCCTCCGCCGGGGCGACCAGCTCGCGCAGGCCGGCCGCGGCGAAGGAGACCCGACCGGTGGCCAGGTACGCCTTCTCCTTGGTCTCCCGGGCGACCATCAGGTCGACGATGGCCTGCGTCGCGTCCGCCATCAGCTTGGCGGTGGCGGCCGAGTCCTTGGCCGCGGCGGCCGAGCCCGCGGCGGCGGCCGCCGCGTCCTTCGCGGAGGCGTTCGGCGGCAGGGTGCCCGCCGGGGCGGGCGTCTTGCCGGTGGCCGCGTCCGCCTTGGTGTTCAGGTCCTTGTAGCGGGCCTCGGTGGCCGCCTCGGCGGTCATCCGGGCCTGGTCCGGCGCCGGGCCGCCCTTGTAGACGAAGTCCGTGCAGCCGTCGAGCAGCGAGACCGGCGCGGCCTCCAGTGCGCCGGTGGCCAGGCCCGCGTCCTTGGCCATCCCCGGCTTCAGGCCGCGGTAGCCGGCTGCCGCGAAGGCCTCCGGCCCCTTGGTCGTGGGCGCCGCCGAGGGCGCGCCCGGCTGGGCCGGCGCCGCGGCGCCGGCCTTGGCCGTGTCCTTCTTGTCGTCGGACGAGCAGGCCGCCGCTCCGGCGACCAGCAGTGCCACCGAGATGCCCACGCCCGTCGCGCGGACCGAGGCTCGGTTCTTCCCCATGTGCATGCCCCCCACTTGATCGTTCGAGGATCACCGTAGCGAAGGTCCGCTCACGATCCCCAATCGGTTTCCGCACGGAACGGGCACAACAGGGCGCGCGCAGCGGGAGTACGCACAGTCGGGGTACGCACAGCCCGGCGTGCGCACAGCGGAAGGGGCCCGCGTCCGTGGACGCGGGCCCCTTCCGTGCGGCTGTCCGTCAGCGCATCGAGCCGGTGCGCAGCAGGGTGCGGATGACGCGCATCGCGACCGAGAGGCTGGACAGTTCGTAGTTGTCCGAACCCCTTATGTCGTCGAGGGTGCTCTTGGCGCGGTTGAGCAGGGTCCCGTTGAGCTCCGCCCAGGCGGTGTAGCGCTCCTCCGGGGTGGCGCCCTCGGGGCCGCAGACCAGGATGTCGGCGGTCAGCGCCGCGTGGGCCGCGAAGAGGTCCTCGCGGATCGCGGCGCGGGCCATCGACGACCAGCGGTCGGTGCGGGGCAGCTCGATGATGCGGTCGAGCAGGTGCGAGATCTGCAGCCGGTCGCCCAGGTCGTAGTAGAGCTCGGCGACGTCGGCGACGTCCTTGCCGGAGCGGTCCGCGACCTCGGTGATGTCCAGGGTCGGGAAGACCGAGGAGAGGCCGGCGATCCGGGTGGCCAGCTCCTCCGGCACCCCGGCCGAGGCGAGCTCGTTGTACACCTTCTCGAACCAGGTCAGGTCCTCGCCGCGCAACGGCTTGGGCAGCGAGCCCCAGACCTGGGCGACCCGGTCGTGGAAGAACTCGATGGTGCCGGCGATGTCGAGCGGCTGGCGGCGGTTGTTGAGCATCCACCGGGTGGCGCGCTCGACCAGGCGGCGCGAGTGCAGGCGCATCTTGGTCTGCACCCGGGCCGGGACCTGGTTGTCCAGGCCCTCGATCTCGCCCCAGATCGTCTCCAGGTCGAAGACGGCCCGCGCGGCGGTGTGCGTCCGGGCGATCTCCTCGTAGGTCGCGCCGGTCTCCTCCTTCAGGCGGAAGGCGAAGGTGCAGCCACCGCGGTTGATCGTGTCGTTGACGATCAGCGTGGTGATGATCTCGCGGCGCAGCGCGTGGTTGTCGATCGCGTCGGCGAACCGGGCCCGCAGGGCGCTGGGGAAGTACTCGTGCAGCGCGGTGCGGAAGTACGGGTCGTCGGGCAGGTCGGTGGCGAGCAGCTCGTCGGCCAGGATGATCTTGGTGTAGGCGAGCAGCACGGACATCTCGGGCTGGGAGAGCCCGCGGCCGTTCTGCTGGCGGTCACGGATCTGGCGCTCGGTGGGCAGGAACTCCAGGCCCCGGTCGAGGCGGCCGGCCGCCTCGAAGCGGTTGATCATCCGGGCGTGGACGTTGACCATGCTGTGCGCCTGGGCGACGGCGTTGGCCAGCACCACGTTCTGCGCGTAGTTGTTGCGCAGCACCAGGCGGCCGACCTCGTCGGTCATCTCGGCCAGCAGGGCGTTGCGCTGCTTGACCGTCATGTCGCCCTCGGCGACGACCTGGTTGAGCAGGATCTTGATGTTGACCTCGTGGTCCGAGGTGTCCACACCGGCCGAGTTGTCGATCGCGTCGGTGTTGATCCAGCCGCCGATGCCCTCCGGGCCGCCGGTGGCCGCGTACTCGATGCGGCCGAGCTGGGTGCAGCCGAGGTTGCCGCCCTCGCCGATGACCCGGGCCCGGACCTGCTCGCCGTTGACCCGGATGGAGTCGTTGGACTTGTCGCCGACCTCGGCGTTGGTCTCGGTGGAGGCCTTGACGTAGGTGCCGATGCCGCCGTTCCAGAACAGGTCGACCGGCGCCTGCAGGATCGCCTTCATCAGCTCGGCGGGGGTGAGGCGGCTCTCCTGGATGCCGAGGGCGGTCCGGATCTGCGGGGTCAGCTGGATCGACTTCGCCGATCGGGGGTGCACCCCGCCGCCGGCCGAGATCAGCGACTTGTCGTAGTCGTCCCAGGAGCTGCGCGGCAGGTCGAAGAGGCGGCGGCGCTCGGCGTACGAGACGGCCGCGTCCGGGTTCGGGTCGAGGAAGATGTGGCGGTGGTCGAAGGCGGCGATGAGGCGGATGTGCTCGCTGAGCAGCATGCCGTTGCCGAAGACGTCGCCGGACATGTCGCCGATGCCGACGACGGTGAAGTCCTCGGTCTGGGTGTCGTGGCCCAGCTCGCGGAAGTTGCGCTTGACCGACTCCCAGGCGCCGCGGGCGGTGATGCCCATGCCCTTGTGGTCGTAGCCGGCCGAGCCGCCGGAGGCGAACGCGTCGCCCAGCCAGAAGCCGTACGACTCCGCGACGCCGTTGGCGATGTCGGAGAAGGTCGCGGTGCCCTTGTCGGCGGCGACGACCAGGTAGGTGTCGTCCTCGTCGTGGCGGACCACGTCGGCCGGGTGCACGACCTCGCCGCCGACCAGGTTGTCGGTGATGTCGAGCAGCGCCGAGATGAAGGTCTTGTACGAGGAGATGCCCTCGGCCAGCCAGGCGTCGCGGTCCACCGACGGGTCGGGCAGCTGCTTGGCGACGAAGCCGCCCTTGGCGCCGACCGGCACGATGACGGTGTTCTTGACCATCTGCGCCTTGACCAGGCCGAGGATCTCGGTGCGGAAGTCCTCACGCCGGTCGGACCAGCGCAGACCGCCGCGGGCGACCTTGCCGAAGCGCAGGTGCACGCCCTCGACCTGCGGCGAGTAGACCCAGATCTCGAACGCCGGGCGCGGGGCCGGCAGGTCCGGGACGGCCTTCGGGTCGAACTTCATCGACACGTAGGAGTGCCACTCGCCGTTGCCGGCGCGCTGGAAGAAGTTGGTCCGCAGGGTGGCCTTGATGAGGTTCAGGAAGGAACGCAGGATGCGGTCCTCGTCCAGCGAGGCGACCTCGTCGAGGGCGCCGGACAGCTCCTCCAGGATGCCCTCGGTCAGCTCCAGGGCGCCCGAGCGGTGGCTCGGGCTCAGCCGGGCCTCGAACAGGTTGACCAGCAGGCGGGTGGTGTGGGTGTTGTTGCGGAGCGCGTCCTCCATGTAGTCCTGGGAGAACGTGGAGTTCGCCTGGCGCAGGTACTTGGCGTACGCGCGGAGCATCATCGCCTGGCGCCAGGTCAGCCCGGCGGTCAGCACCAGCTCGTTGAAGCCGTCGTTCTCGGCCTTGCCGGTCCAGGTGGCGGCGAAGGTCTCCTGGAAGCGCTCGCGGGCCTCGTCGGTGAGCTCGGTGGCCTCGCGCAGCTTCAGGCCGAAGTCGTAGACCCACGCGGTGGTGCCGTCGGAGCGGCGCAGCGCGTACGGGTGCTCGTCGAGCACCTCGACGCCCAGGCGCTGGAGCACCGGCAGGACCTCGGTGAGCGAGATCGGGCCGCCGACCCGGTAGATCTTGAAGCGGCGCTCGTCGTCGCCGGCGCCGACCGGCTGGTACAGGTTCAGGCGGAAGTCGCCCTCGCCGTGCAGCGCCTCGATCTGCTTGACGTCGGCGACGGCGGTGCGCGGCGGGAAGTCGGCACGGTAGCCGTCGGGGAAGGCGTTGGCGTACTTGTGGCCGAGCTCGGCGGCCTTCTCCTCGCCCAGCTCGAGGTGCAGCTGGTCGTGGAAGCCGTCCATCCAGAACCGGGCGGCCTCGGCGAGGCGGTTCTCGATCCGCTCGATGTCGGTGTCGGTGAGCCGCGGCAGCTCGGTGCCCGGGGCGACCCGGACCACGAAGTGCAGGCGGGTCAGCACCGACTCGGTGGCGTACACCGTGTAGTCGATGGTGGCGCCGTTCAGCTCTTCCTTGAGGATGTCGGTGAGCAGCAGCCGGATCCGCGTGGTGTAGCGGTCGCGCGGCAGGTAGATGAACGCGGAGAAGTAGCGCCCGTACTCGTCCTGGCGCAGGAAGAGCCGCAGCTTACGGCGTTCCTGCAGGTAGAGCACGCTGGTGGCGATGGAGAGCAGTTCGGAGGCCGGGGTCTGGAAGATCTCGTCCCGGGGGAAGGTCTCCATGATCTGCAGCAGGTCGCGGCCGTCGTGGCTCTCGCTGGAGAAGCCGGACTCGTCCAGCACCGCCTGGACCTTGCGGCGCACGACCGGGATGCGGGTGACCGACTCGGTGTAGGCGGCGGAGGAGAACAGGCCGAGGAAGCGGCGCTCGCCGATCGGCTCGCCGGCGGCATTGAACTTCTTCACGCCGACGTAGTCCAGGTAGGCCGGGCGGTGCACGGTGGCGCGGCTGTTGGCCTTGGTCAGGACGAGCAGCTTCTTCTCGTGGGCCTTGGCGCGCACCGGGGCGGAGAGCCGGCCGAAGGCCTCGCTGACCGCGTGGTGGCGGTCGTCGTGGCTGTGCGGGTCGGAGCGCAGGATGCCGAGGCCGGTCCCGGCGACGGCCTTGAGGACCTCCTCGCCCTCGTGCTCGACCAGGTCGTACTCGCGGTAGCCGAGGAAGGTGAAGTGGTCGTCGCCGAGCCAGCGCATCAGCTCCCAGGCCTCGCCGACCTCCTGGTCGGGCAGGCCGGCCGGGGGCTGCTCGGCCAGCTCGTCGGCCAGGCGCAGCGCGCTCTCGCGCATCTTGCCCCAGTCCTCGACGACCTCGCGGACGTCGCCGAGCACGCGGCGCAGGTTGCCCTCGATGGCACGCAGGTCGTCGCGGTCGGTCTCGCGGTCGATCTCGATGTGCATCCACGACTCGACGGTCGCGTCGGCGGGCCACTCGGTGCCGGCGGCCTGGCTGCGGGAGCAGGCGTCGACGTCCAGGATCTCCAGCAGCTTGCCGGTGATGTCACGGCGGACGAGCAGCTGGGGGTGGATCACCAGGTGGATCGCGCGGTCCTGGCGGGAGAGCTCGTTGGTGACGGAGTCGACCAGGAAGGGCATGTCGTCGGTGACGACCTCGACGACGGTGTGGCCGCAGGACCAGCCGTTCTCCTCGACCGAGGGGGTGTGGACCCGCACCTCGGCGGTGCCCTGCGGGCGCTTGAGGCCCAGGCGGTAGTGGGAGGCGGCCGCGCCGTAGACGTCGACCGGGTCGAGGTCGACCAGGTCCTCGGGCGCGGTGTGCAGGTAGTAGTGGTGCAGGTACGCGGTCAGAGCACCGTTGCTCAGACCCTCCCCCGGCGCCGCTCCCCCCACCTGGCTGTTCTCAGCGGCTGCGGCTGCCTTCTTGAGCAGTTCGGCCTTGGCTGCGTCCAGCTTGGTCTGCATGACTTCTTGGCTCCTGTCGCGCGCCGTTGCGTGACTCGGTGGTGTGTGGATGTACACCGACGGGTCTTTCGCAATCCTGCCGCACCGTCCGACTGAAAGGGGCTCATGGCACGCATGAAACGTCCTTGCAGCGGGTAGGACGGTTCGTTCGTCCTGCGAAGCCACCCGACGACGCCAGCCAGCCTAACCGGATCAATCGAAGGTGGACAGGGACAGGTAGGCGCAAACCTGCAGGATGTCGGGTCCGTCCTGGACAGCATGTCCAAACCGGAGGCTCATATTCACTCTGAGCCCATGTGCGGGTAACGGTGGTGGATCGGCGGGACGAAGGTCTCCTTGATCGACCGCGCCGAGGTCCAGCGCAGGAGGTTCTGCGCGGCTCCGGCCTTGTCGTTCGTGCCGGAGGCCCGGCCGCCGCCGAAGGGCTGCTGGCCCACGACGGCGCCGGTGGGCTTGTCGTTGATGTAGAAGTTCCCGGCGGTGAAGCGCAGCTCCTCGACGGCCTGGGCGATGGCGTAACGATCCTGCGCGATCACCGCGCCGGTCAGGCCGTACGGGGCGCCACGGTCGACCCGACCGAGCACGTCGTCCCAGCGGGAGTCCTCGTAGACGTGGACGGCGAGGATCGGGCCGAAGTACTCGGTGCGGAAGATCTCGCCCCGGTGGTCGGAGGAGACCAGCACGGTGGGCCGGACGAACCAGCCGATCGCGTCGTCGTACTGGCCCCCGGCCGCCAGCTCGATCGTCGGGTCGGCCTTGGCCCGCTCGATGGCGTCCCGGTTCTTCTCGAAGGCGCGCCGGTCGATCAGGGCGCCCATGAAGTTGGACAGGTCGGTCACGTCGCCCACCGGGAGCGCGTCCACCTCGGCCAGGAAGTCGTCCTTGATCTTCTGCCAGAGGCTGCGCGGCAGGTAGGCGCGGGAGAGCGCCGAGCACTTCTGGCCCTGGTACTCGAAGGCGCCGCGGATCAGCGCGGTCCGCAGGATCTCCGGGTCGGCCGAGCGGTGGGCCAGCAGGAAGTCCTTGCCGCCGGTCTCGCCGACGATCCTCGGGTACGTGCGGTAGCCGCCGATGTTGGCGCCGATGGTCTGCCACAGGGACTGGAAGGTGGCGGTGGAGCCGGTGAAGTGCAGCCCGGCCAGCGCCGGGTCGGCCAGCGCGACCGGGGAGACCTGCAGGCCGTCACCGGTCACCAGGTTGACCACCCCGGGCGGCAGGCCGGCCGCCTCCAACAGCCGCATCAGGTGGTGGGCGGCCAGGGTCTGGGTCGGCGCGGGCTTCCAGACCACGGTGTTGCCCATCAGCGCGGGCGCGGTGGGCAGGTTGCCGGCGATCGCGGTGAAGTTGAACGGGGTGACCGCGTAGACGAAACCTTCCAGCGGGCGGTGGTCGGTGCGGTTCCACACGCCGGGCGAGGAGACCGGCTGGTCGGCCAGGATCCGCCGGGCGAAGTGGACGTTGAACCGCCAGAAGTCGATCAGCTCGCAGGCGGAGTCGATCTCGGCCTGCTGTGCCGTCTTGGACTGGCCGAGCATGGTGGCCGCGTTGAGCGTCTCCCGCCAGGGCCCGGAGAGCAGGTCGGCGGCGCGCAGGAAGACCGCCGCACGGTCGTCGAAGGAGAGCGAGCGCCACTGCCGCCCGGCCGCCAGCGCCGCGTCCACCGCCGCCCGGGCGTCCTCCCGGGTGGCGTTGCCGAGCACGCCCAGCTTGGCCGCGTGGTGGTGCGGCTGGACGACCTCGATCCGCTCACCGCCGCCGAAGCGCTGCTCGCCGCCGATGGTCATCGGCAGCGGGACCTGCTCGGCCGCCAGCTCGTCCAGCCGCCGGACCAGCCGGTCCCGCTCCGGGCTGCCGGGCGCGTACGCGTGCACCGGCTCGTTGACCGGGGTCGGCACCTCGGTGACTGCGTCGATGGGCATGGCGGCTCCGTCCTGCTGACTGCTCGGCTGTCAGTCCAGCCTGACCAGCGACGGCCCGATCCGCCCGCTCAGACACGCGGACGGCGGACGTGGCACCCGCCACTGCGGCCCGCCCGGGCGTGCTCAGCCGGTAATCCGGCCCGCCAGCTCGACCGCCTCGGCCAGGGTGTCCACCACCGGGACGCCGACCGGCTCCAGCTTCTCCCGGGTGTGCGAGCCACCGGTGTACAGCACCGCCCGCGCGCCCACGCTCAGCGCCGCCAGGGCGTCGTCCGCGGCGTCGCCGATGAGCACCGTACGGGCCGGGTCCACCTGCTCGCCGAGCGCGGTCAGGTGCCGGACCAGGTGCTCCGCCTTCTGCCCGCCGGCCGGGCCGCTGCGGCCGTCCACCCGCAGGAAGTGCCCGGTCAGGCCGAAGGTGTCGACCAGCGGCACCAGCTTGTCGTGCACGTACAGCGACAGCAGCGACTGGCTGTGCCCCGCCGCCTGCCAGCCGGTCACCAGCTCGCGGGCGCCCTCGGTCAGCCCGCAGGACGAGCTCAGCTCGCGGTAGCGGTCGTGGAAGGCGTCGTCGAGCTTCAGCCACTCCTGCGGGGAGGGCTCCCGGCCGAGCAGCCGCTGGTAGAAGCGCGGGATCGGGATCTCGTACTGCTCGCGGTACTCCTGCAGGCTCATCGGCCCGACGCCGATGGTGGCGAAAGCGGCGTTGCTCGCCCCGAGCACCGCCTCCATGTCATGGAAGAGGGTGCCGTTCCAGTCCCAAACGATGTGAGTGCGCACGGGGGACAACGGTAACGCCGGGCACCGACACACCGGTAGGACGGAGCTCACCCGAGCAGCGAGGGGATCTCCTGGGTCGCGAACCAGAGCAGGTCGTGGTCCTCGGCGCCGTCCACGGTGAACTGGGCGTCCTGGTCGCCCGCATCGGCCGCGGCCACCGCCGCCACCGCCGCCGCGACGTCCGTGACCACCTCGTCGTCGGGCACGTCCGCGTGCACCGCGGCCGCCTTGGCCAGCCGCACCGGTCCGGCCAGCACCACCCGGCCGAGCGAGGCCTGGTCCTGGTACTCGTCGCCGGGGAACGGCCACACCGACGCGTCCGCCACGTCCAGCGCCACCACGACCCGGCGGCGCGGGGCCTCCGGGTCGGCGGCCAGCAGCCGCAGCGAGGACTGGGCGGCCCGGTTCAGCGCCGCGTACTCCAGCTCCTCGATGTCGTCACTGACGTACCACTCGCGCAGCGCGGGCGTCACGGCGTACGCCGCGGACTGCTCCAGGGCGCCGCCCTCGTGCGCCGCCGCCAGGCCGGTCAGGGTGGTGGGCACGTACACGCGCATCGGTGGCACTCTCCGGTTCGGTCCAGCGGGCTTCGTCCAGCGGAACGGATTCCCCAGCGCCCCAAGAATAAGCTCCGCCGGGCTCCCGTGATCACCGACGGTGCGGGGTCCGGCCGATCACCGCGCGGCCCGCAGCGCCTCCAGGCTGCTGAGCAGGGCGCTCTCCAGGACCGCACCGCGGCGGGCCGGGTCCATCATGTTCGGGCCCATCACCGCGAGGTCCGCCAGGGTCGGCGCGAGCAGCCGCACCCGGACGCCCTCGGCCCGCAGCAGCGCGGCCTCACGCAGCAGTTGCCGGGTCACGGCGCGGCGGTAGCGGCTGACCAGCTGGGCCAGCACACCCCGCGGGCGGTCCCGGGCGCGCCACTCGCGCAGCGCGGCCAGGGTGTCGCGCCCGCGCCCGACCGGCCCGGACCCGTCGGATCCCCCGAGCCGCTCGGGGCGCTCGGGGCGCGGGTCCAGCCGCAGGGCCATCGGGGCCAGCACGTACACCTCGTCCAGGCCGCGGCCGAGCATCAGATCGGCGTTGGTGGCCGACCAGCAGCCGCCGTCCACGTACGCCGAACCGTCCAGGCGCACCGGCGCGAACCAGCCGGGGATCGCGCAGGAGGCCATCACGGCGTCGGCGACCGCGACCGCCGGGGCGTCCGGATCACCGAAGACCACCCGGCGGCCGCTGCGGTAGTCCACGGCGGCCACCCGCAGCGGCGAGCTCACCACCACGGCACCCGCGTCGGCGTCCGCGTCCGGGGTGTCCGCGTCCGGGGTGTCCGCGGCCGGGGCCGGCCAGCCACCGGGGCCGAGCAGCCCGCGCACCAGCTCGCCGACCGGCGCCAGCAAGCCGCGGCCGTGCGGCGCCATCGCCGAGACCATGGTCAGCAGCGGGTACTCGCGCGGGTGCCGGACGGCGTCGCGCAGCAGGCCCGGCGAGCCGATGCCGACCCGGGGGCGGGGCGGCAGCGCGCCACCGACCGCGGTGTCGTAGTCGAAGGCGACCCCGGCCAGCGGGCCGTCCGTGATCGGCAGGCCGCGCTGGTGGTCGCGCAGCTGCTCGGGGCGGACACCTCCGGACAGCATCGCGGCGAGGATCGCGCCCGCCGAGGTGCCGAGCAGGACGTCGGCGTCGCCCGGCTGCCGCCCGGTGGCCTCCTCGACGGCGCACAGCGCGCCGACCGTCCAGGCCGCGCCGAGCATCCCGCCGCCGCCCAGCACCAGGCCGCGCCGGGGTGGGCCCCCGGCGCGCGGGGTGGTGCCCGCGACCGCCGGGGCCGGCACCGCTGCTGCTACCCGTGTCGTCATACCGCCGCCCGTCGTCGTGGGGGCGGCTGCCCGCTCCCCGCGGTTCCCGGTCAGGCTCCGATGGTGCGCGCCGGGCCGGTACGGCGCAATGCGGCAGCCGGGCGCCGACCACCCGGTCCGCCCAGCCGGAGCGTCCCCTTTCGGACCCTACGGCCCGCCCCCGCACGTCAACCGGGCGCCGCACGACCGCTGCGCCGGCCCTTCGCCGCGCTGGCCTCTTCACCCGGATAGGTGAACTTGAGACCCGGCTCCGAGCGCCCGGAAAAGGCGTTGCCGCCCCGCGTGTGGCGCCGCCAGCCTGGACCCGTCCGTACCCGCACCACCCCGTCGAGGAGCCACCGTGACCGCCCACCACACCCACCACCACGCCCACCTGTCCGCCCGCCCGCACCGCCGCCCGCACACCGTCGGCGGCGGCTGCGACCCGGCCGGGCGCCGGCCCCGGCACCCCCGCACCGCCTGCGCCGGCGACCCCGGCCACGACCCCCGCGCACTGGCCTCCCGGTTCGCCCACCAGCTGGTCGAGGTGCTCACCGGCGTGCGGCCCTCCGGCCAGCTGATGCGGCACACCAGCCTGGACGGCTACGGGCAGCTCGCCTCGCTGGTCCGGACGGGCGCGCTGCGCCGCGGCGGGGCCGCCGACCGGCCCCGGCTCGGCCCGGTACACGACCGCTCGCCCTCGCCCGACGCGGTCGAGGCCTGTGTCCGGGTCGACCTCGGCCGGCGGCACCACATGGTCGCCTTCCGGCTGGAGCAGCGCGGCCCGGCCGGGCAGTGGCAGTGCACCGCCGTGGAGGCCCGATGACGGCGGTGCACTGCCACGCGGCGGTCCGGGGAACGGCGCAGGGCGCCGCCCCCGTCCGGGAGCTGCGCCCTGCGCGGCGTCCTGCGTGTCGTTCCACGGCCCGAGCCGGCCGTACGGGCGGCTCAGCCCTTGCGGCGGCGGCCCTTGGCCGACTTGGCGGCCTTGCGGCGCTCGGCGCGGGTCATCCCGTCGCCCTCGTCCTCCGGCGCGAGGTCCTCGAAGTCGCCCTCGATGACACCGCCGCCGACCTCGTCCGAGGGGGCCGTGTAGTGCAGCCGCTGCGGCTTCGGGGCCTCCAGGCCCTTGGCCTTGATCTCCGGGCGGGCGGCGTCCTTCTCCAGCTTGTCGAGCACCACCTGGGCGTCCTCGACCGGGACCTCCTCGACCTGCTGCTCGACCTGGACCTCCAGGTTGAACAGGTAGCCGACGGACTCCTCCTTGATGCCCTCCATCATCGCGGTGAACATGTCGAAGCCCTCGCGCTGGTACTCGATCAGCGGGTCACGCTGCGCCATGGCCCGCAGGCCGATGCCCTCCTGGAGGTAGTCCATCTCGTAGAGGTGCTCGCGCCAGCGGCGGTCCAGCACCGACAGCACGACCCGGCGCTCCAGCTCGCGCATGATCTCCTCGCCGAGCTGGTCCTCGCGGGCGCCGTACTGCGCCTGGATGTCCTCCTGGATGACCTTGACCAGGAACTCGGGGGTCAGGCCGGCCGAGCCGCCGGCCTCCTCCTCCAGGTCCTCCAGGTCCAGGGCCATCGGGTAGAGCTGCTTGAGCGCGGTCCAGAGCTTCTCCAGGTCCCAGTCGTCCTCGAAGCCCTCGCCGGTGGCCGCCTTGACGTAGGCCTCGACGGTGTCGTCCATGAAGTGGCCGACCTGCTCCTGCAGGTCCTCGCCCTCCAGCACGCGGCGGCGCTCGCCGTAGATGACCTCGCGCTGGCGGTTGAGCACCTCGTCGTACTTGAGGACGTTCTTGCGGATCTCGAAGTTCTGCTGCTCGACCTGGGTCTGCGCGGAGGCGATCGCGCGGGTGACCATCTTGGACTCGATCGGCACGTCCTCGGGCACGTTGGCCATCGAGAGCACGCGCTCGACCATGCCGGCCTTGAACAGGCGCATCAGGTCGTCGCCCAGCGACAGGTAGAACCGGGACTCGCCCGGGTCGCCCTGACGGCCGGAGCGGCCGCGCAGCTGGTTGTCGATCCGGCGGGACTCGTGCCGCTCGGTACCGAGGACGTAGAGGCCGCCGGCCTCCTTGACCTCGTCCTGCTCGGCCTTGACGGAGGCCTTGGCCTTCTCCAGCGCGGCGGGGAACGCGGCCTCGTACTCCTCCGGGGTCTCGGTCGGAGTGAGCCCGCGCTGCGCCAGCTCGGCCGCCGCGAGGTGGTCGGAGTTGCCGCCGAGCATGATGTCGGTGCCACGACCGGCCATGTTGGTGGCGACGGTGACGGCGCCCTTGCGGCCGGCCTGCGCGACGATCTGCGCCTCGCGCTCGTGGTGCTTGGCGTTCAGCACCTCGTGCGGGATGCCGCGCTTGCGCAGCTCCTGCGACAGGTACTCGGACTTCTCGACCGACACGGTGCCGACCAGCACCGGCTGGCCCTTCTCGTGCTTCTCGGCGATGTCCTCGACCACGGCGGCGAACTTGGCCGGCTCCGACTTGTAGATCAGGTCGGGCTGGTCGATGCGCAGCGGCGTCTTGTTGGTCGGGATCGGCACCACGCCGAGCTTGTAGATCTGGTGGAACTCGGCGGCCTCGGTGGTGCCGGTACCGGTCATGCCCGCGAGCTTGTCGTACAGGCGGAAGAAGTTCTGCAGGGTGATGGTGGCCAGCGTCTGGTTCTCGTTCTGGACCTCCACCCCCTCCTTGGCCTCGATCGCCTGGTGCATGCCCTCGTTGTAGCGACGGCCGGCCAGGATGCGGCCGGTGTGCTCGTCGACGATCATGACTTCGCCGTTCATGACGACGTAGTCCTTGTCCGCCTTGTAGAGCTCCTTCGCCTTGATGGCGTTGTTCAGGAAGCCGACCAGCGGGGTGTTCACCGACTCGTAGAGGTTGTCGATGCCGAGGTAGTCCTCGACCCGGGTGACGCCCTCCTCCAGGATGCCGACGGTGCGCTTCTTCTCGTCGACCTCGTAGTCGCGGTCGATCTTCAGGCGCTGCACCAGCTTGGCGAAGTCGGCGTACCACTTGGTCGCCTGGTCGGCCGGGCCGGAGATGATCAGCGGGGTGCGGGCCTCGTCGATGAGGATCGAGTCGACCTCGTCGACGATCGCGAAGTTGTGGCCGCGCTGGACGAGTTCGTCCTTCGACCAGGCCATGTTGTCGCGCAGGTAGTCGAAGCCGAACTCGTTGTTCGTGCCGTACGTGATGTCCATCGCGTACTGCTGCTTGCGCTCCGCGGGCGTCATGTTGCCCAGGATCACGCCGACTTCGAGGCCGAGGAAGCGGTGCACCCGGCCCATCCACTCCGAGTCACGCTCGGCGAGGTAGTCGTTGACGGTGATCAGGTGGACGCCCTTGCCGGTCAGCGCGTTCAGGTACGCGGGCAGGGTGCCGACGAGGGTCTTGCCCTCACCGGTGCGCATCTCGGCGACGTACCCGTGGTGCAGGGCCGCGCCGCCCATGATCTGGACGTCGTAGTGCCGCTGGCCGAGCACGCGCTTGGCCGCCTCACGGACGGTGGCGAACGCCTCGGGGAGGATGTCGTCCAGGCTCTCGCCGTCCACGAGCCGCTGCTTGTACTCGTCGGTCAGTGCGCGCAGCTCGGCGTCGGTGAGGTTGACGAAGTCCTCTTCGATGGAGTTGACCTGGGCAGCAATCCGCTGCAGCTTGCGAAGGATCTTGCCCTCGCCTGCGCGCAGGATCTTGTCGAAGACGGACACTTGAGCGGGCTCCTTGCCTGTATTGGCACTGGACGACTGCACGGGGGGTCCACCCCACCGCACGGGCCATCGTATGCGAGGAGTCCAATGCCCCGGGAGGTGCGTCAGCACGGTATTCCCGTGTCACCCGCGCGAGCACATGGCCCGATAGCACCGTTCACCGGGACAAAACGGTCGGCGGGTCGAGGAGTTGGCCGCATAATCGGATGCCCGCCTTCCTTATTCGGAGAAATAATCCGTTCATGGAAGAACCCCGCACCGAACCGGTCACCCTCGTCACCGAGCGCCTCGTGCTGCGCGCCCCGCGGGAATCGGACATCGACGCCGTCTTCGCCGCCTGCCAGGACGCCGAGATCCAGCGCTGGACAGTGGTCCCCTCGCCGTACCGGCGCGAGGACGCGGAGTTCTTCGTACGCGATCTCGCCCCCAGCGGCTGGCACACCGGCGCGAACCGGATCTGGTGCGTGTTCGAGCGCGAGTCCGGCGCCCTGGTCGGCTCCCAGGGGCTCGTTCTGCGCCAGAACGACCCGGGCTGCGCCGAGATCGGCTGGTGGGCCGCGAAGGAGTTCCGCGGCCGCGGCTACACGGTCGAGGCCGCCCGCGCGGTCTCCCGCTTCGGCCTGCGCGAGCTCGGCCTGCGCCGCCTGGAGTGGCAGGCCTACGTCGGCAACGACGGCTCCCGCGCGGTCGCCGAGCGGGTCGGCTACCGCTTCGAGGGCACGCTGCGCTCGTACGCCGAGCAGCGCGGCGTCTTCCACGACGCCTGGGTCGCCTCGCTGCTGGCCGCCGACCTGGACTGAACCCCTTCCGGCCCCGGGCCCCGGGCACCGGGGCCGCGGCCGGCGTCCGTGCCCGGGGCCGGCGTCCGTGCCCGGGGCCGGTGTCCGCGCCCGGGACCGGTGTCAGTGCCCCGGACTACGCTCGCCGGCATGACCGCCGCAGCCGCGCACAGCAACCCCGTCACCGTCCTGAGCGCCGACGACGCCCGCCGGATCGTCCTGCGAGCCCAGGGGCTGCTGGGCGTGCCCGATCGCCGGGCCGGGGTGCGAGGGGTGTTGCGGCACCTGGGCGCCGTCCAGCTGGACACCATCTCGGTGCTCGCCCGCTCGCACGAGCTGGTGCCGTACGCCCGCCTCGGTGCGGTCGGCCGCCCGGCCGTCGAGGCGGCGTACTGGGGCGGCGGCACGAGCTTCGAGTACTGGTCGCACGCGGCCTGTGTCCTGCCGGTCGAGGAGTGGCCGCTGTTCGCCTTCCGGCGGCGCCGCTACCGCGACCGCGGCCACCTCTGGGGCCACCAGGTCACCCCCGAGACCTACCGGCTGGTGCTCGACAAGCTGCGCGCCGAGGGCCCGTTGACCTCCACGGAGTTGGGCGGCGCCAAGAAGACCGCCGAGTGGTGGGACTGGTCCGACACCAAGATCGCGGTCGAGCGGGCACTGGCCTTCGGCGACGTGGTCTGCACCGAGCGCCGGAGCTGGAAGCGCGTCTATGCGCTGGCCGAACAGGCCATCCCGGAGGCGCTGTTCGGGCAGGAGCGGTCGGACGAGGACTGCGTGCGCACCCTGGTTGCCCAGGCCGGCGCCGCGCTCGGCGTGGCCACCCGAGCCGACCTGCTGGACTACCACCGGCTGCGCGCCGAGGAGTTGGACCCGGTGCTCGCCGACTGCGGGCTCGTCCCGGTCGAGGTGGCCGGCTGGGGCCCGGACGGCGCCCCGGCCCCGGCCTGGGCCGACCCGGCCGCCCTGGCCACCACCCCGCGCGGACGCCACCGCACCACGCTGCTCTCGCCGTTCGACTCGCTGGTCTGGGACCGCGCGCGCACCGAACGGATCTTCGGCATGTCGCACCGGCTGGAGGCCTACACCCCCAAGCACAAGCGGGTGCACGGCTACTTCGCGATGCCGCTGCTGGCCGGCGGTCGGCTGGTCGGCCGGGTCGACCCGGCCCGCGAGGGCCGCACCCTGGTCGCCCGGCAGGTCTCGCTGCACGGCGATCGAGGACGTGACGGCCGGCACCTCGAGCCGCTGGCGACGGCCCTGCGCGAGGCGGCCGCCTGGGTCGGCTGCGACACCGTACGGGTCGAAGTACTGCACGACGAGCGGCTGCGCCCGCCCCTGGAGAAGCTGCTGGCGGACGGCTAGGCCCGACCCTCCCGGTCCGACCCGGAAAACCCCGGGGAAGCGGCCGGGACGGGCGAGTCCGGTCGGGCGAGTCCGGCCCGGCCCGCCCTGTTCCCTCACCCTATTTCGAGGATCTTCTCCCGCATCGCGTACACCACGGCCTCCATCCTGGAGTGCAGTTGGAGCTTCTCCAGGATGTTGCGCACGTGGTTCTTCACGGTGTTCTCGCTGATGAACAGCTCCTTGGCGATCTCCCGGTTGTTCATCCCGGTCGCCACCAGCTTGAGCACCTCCAACTCCCGGTCGGTGAGCCGGGGTGCGGGCACCAGGTCCCGGTCGTCGGAGCGGCGCTGGATCATCGACTTGAACTCGGTGAGCAGCTTGGAGGCCATCGACGGGCTGATCTGCGACTGCCCGTCGGCGACCGCGCGGATCGCGGTGGCGACCTCGTCGGTGGAGATCTCCTTGAGCAGGTAGCCGGTGGCCCCCGCCTTGATCGCCTCGTAGAGGTCGGCTTCCTCGTCGCTTATCGTCAACATGATGATCTTGGTGCTGGGTGCCACGTCCTTGATCGCCGTACAGGCCTCGATCCCGCTGCGGCGCGGCATCCGGACGTCCATCAGGATGATGTCGGGCAGCAGGTCGGCGGCCTTCAGCACGGCCTCGGCGCCGTCCCCCGCCTCGCCGACGACCTTGATGTCCGGCTCCTCCGCGAGGACGATCTCCAGCCCCCGCCGGAACAGCGCGTGGTCGTCCACCACCAGCACACGGATCGGCTCACCCCGGTGCGGCGCGTACGCAGGCTCCTCCCCCGGCCCCGACGGCAGCCCGGGCCCAGCCGCGGGCCCCAGCCCGAAGTGATCCCCCATCCGCTCCTCCCCCTTCGCAAGTCGTCCTGCGCCAATCATTCCACGCCCGGCAGCCGCCATGGTCACCCTCCGGCGCCGACGCGTTCGCACCGGGTGACCCCTCCGCCCGGGACCCGACCGGGTTCGAACCACCCGGCCCCGAAACGCCGGTGACCCCGGCGGCCGCGGCCACCGGGGTCACCCCTCCATCACTGCTCGGACGGTCAGTCCTCGTCGCCGGTCCCGCCGATCGCGCCGCCCGCGCCACTGCCCGGCCCGGCCTGCAGGTCCGTCTGCAGGTGGATGACACCGTAGTTGTAGCCGTGCCGGCGGTAGACGACGCTGGGCAGGCCGCTGTCCTTCTCCACGAAGAGGTAGAAGTCGTGGCCGACCAGCTCCATCTCGTAGAGCGCCTGGTCGAGCGCCATCGGGGCGGCCGGGTGCGTCTTCTCCCGGACCACCAGCGGGCCTTCGCCCTCCACTTCCAGGGATCCCATCATGGTCTTGCGGACGGCGCCGTTCGTCCCGGCCACCTGCGCCGGCTCCGGCAGCGCGGCCAGGGCCGCGGTCGCCTCGGCGACGCTGATGGGGGTGCGGCCGTTCGCGCCGCCCTTGTGCACCCGGCGCCGGTCTGCGGACTTGCGCAGCTGCGCGTCGAGCTTCGCCGAAGCCAGGTCGAGCGCCGCGTACGGGTCGCCGGCGGCGGCCTCGGCCCGAATGACGGGGCCGCGGCTGCGGAGGGTGATCTCCACCCGATCGGAGCGGTCGGCCTGCCGCGGGTTGTGCTCCTTGGACACCTCGACGTCGAGGCTGATCGCCTTGGCGTCGAACTTCTGGACCTTCTCCAGCTTCTCGGCCACGTGCTCGCGGAACCTCTTGGGCACCTCGGTCTTGCGGCCCTTGACGACGATGTCCACGCAGAACTCCGATCCCTCGTGCTGACGCCGATCCGGGTGCTACCGGATCGGGCTGAGACCCAGCTGGACCAGCCCGTCCACTGCCGGCCCCCCGCGCCCCGCCACCGGCGGGAAACGACTGGCCCTCACCTCACTTCCTCCCCACCAGGGACGGTTGAAACCCCCTGGAGCCTTATCGAACACCTCACGCGGGGTTTTCGCCTCCCCGGGCGGGAAGGTGGGTATGACCCGATACTGCGAGCGGGCTGTCAAGCTGCTGCACCCTGTCTACCCCCCCACGAGTGAAGTAAGGGTAAATACCTGGACAACACCCCCCATACGGCGGATCCTTTGCTCACTCCCCGTGCCTGTCGCCTGCCTGTCGCCGTCAGGAGCAGCCGTGCCGCCGCGCCCCTCCCCCACCCGTCCGCCGTCCGCCCGCGGACCGTTCGGCCACGCACTGGCCGGGCTGCTGGACGTCCTGCTCCCCGCAAACTGCGCCGGCTGCGGCACCGAGCGCACGCAGCTCTGCCCGGCCTGCCGACACGTCCTGGCCACCGCGCTGCCCGGCCCCACCCTGCTGCCCTGGGCGCACGCCGCCGCCCCGTACACCGACCCGGTCCGGCAGTTGCTGCTCGCGCACAAGGAACGCGGCGCGCTGCGACTGGTCGGCCCGCTCGGCGAGGCCCTCGGCCGGGCGGTGCGCTCCGCCCTGGGGGCGCGGGCCGGTGGCGCGCCGCTGCTGCTGGTGCCGATGCCCTCGACCCGCGCGGCCGTCCGCGCCCGCGGCCACGACCCGACGCTGCGGCTGGCCGGGGCCGCCGCCCGCTCGCTGCGCCGGGCCGGCCTGGACGCCCGGGCCGCGCCGCTGCTGCGGCACGCCCGTCCGGTCGCCGACCAGACCGGGCTGAACGCGGCGGAGCGGCGCCGCAACCTGCACGGCGCGCTCACCGTGCTGCCCCGCGCCCGAACGGGCCTGGGGAGCCTGGCGGGCCTGGCGGGCCGTCACCCCATCCTGGTGGACGACCTGGTGACCACCGGGGCCAGCCTCGCCGAGGCCGCCCGGGCGCTGGCCGACGCCGGCCTGCCGGCCCGGGCCGCCGCCACGGTCGCGGCCACGGTTGCGGCTGCCTCGGTGCACCCGACGGGCTGACCGCGGGCGCCGCCGACTCCGCTGCCGCCCCGTCAGTCCGCCCGGACACGGGGGCAACCCACTCGGACGCGGCGTCAGCCCGCGTAGAAGAAGGACCGCGGCTTGTCGATCAGCGGGGCCTCCCGCCACTGGTTGTTGACCAGGCGGTAGGCCTTGACCTCGCTCGGCTTGCCGTCCGCCTGCTTGACCTCGGCCATCGCGAGCACCGGCGGCGCCTGGGTCAGGCTGTCCCCCCGGGACTCGGAGGCCGCGACGGTCATCATGCTCTCGGCACTCTGCAGCTGGGTGTCCGTGCTCTGCGACCCGTCGGTGCTGATGAAGTAGAGCTGCTGGGTCCGGTCGGCCTCCTTGCCCAGCACCAGCAGCTGGTCGGTCTCCGCCCAGGACACCGAGGCGACATCGGTGAGCGTGGGGGCCGCCCGGCGCAGCCCGGTGATCTTCACCGTCGGCGCCTGCGGGGTGCCGCCGTGCACCACCAGGCCGAACATCAGCGAGCGGATGGCCAGACCCGGGGTCTTGACCACCAGGGCGACCCGGACACCGTCCGAGGAGATCTTCAGCGACTGCACGGTCTGCCCGGTCAGGCCCTCGACCGGCACGGTGTACGGCTTGTTGCCGCGCACCATCACCACCCGCTGCCCCTGCTGGTTGCGGTCCACCACCCAGAGGTCGCCGCGGCCGTCCCAGCTGGGCGAGGCGAAGCCGTCCTCCTTGTCGCCGGACTTCGCCGGCGAGCTGAGCACCGGATCGCCCAGGGTCACCGCGGCGTCCGCCAGCGGCACCGAGTAGACCTGGTGGCCGTCCTCGCTGATCGCGGCGGCCTGGACACCGCCCCGGCTGACCGCGATGGCGCCGAGCGCCGGCTTGGTGTTCGACTGCGGTCGGCCGAGGACGCCGTGGACCGGGTCGCCGGGACGCCCCTCGTCGGTCGACACCAGGGCGCCGTCGGCGCGCTGGTAGTACTGGGTCGCGGGCGTCGGCCCGGCCAGAGCACCGGGGCCGGTGGCCGGCACGTCGGTGCGGCTGGCGGTGCAGGAGCCGCGCTGCCCCTTCAGTTCCAGCCGCTCGACCTGGCCCTTGCCCTGGTCGGCGAGGGTGTAGAAGAGCTGGGTCGCCATCCGCCGGCAGGCCATCGGCTCGCCGAGGTCCGCCGCGCCGAGCTGCACGTGGGCGACCCGGCTGTCGTCGATGGTCACCCGGTCGACCTTGGCGCCGCTCGGGAAGGCCGTCCGGACCACCGGCGAGAGCCAGGTCGAGGGCCCGTCGGCCACCGCTTGGGCGGCCGAGGTCAGCGGGTCTATTCGGCGCCGCAGGTAGATCGGGTCGGCGACCAGCACCTCCTGGCCGACGTTGCCGGAGGCCACCGCGGACGGGTCCGGCGCGGTGTAGAAGAACCGCTCGACCTGCCGGAAGCTGTTCCGGAAGTTGGTCTCGTTCATGATCACGCCGGGCGGCAGCTTGTCGATCCGCCACTCGCCGTCCTTCTCCCGGACGAAGGTGAAGTCGGAGGAGACGTTGTTGTTCTGCCCGGCCACCGGCAGGTAGGAGTGCTTCTCGTCGACGCCGGCGACCAACTGTCCGCTCACCGTCACGGTCACCGGGGCCAGGGTGTCGGCGTCGGTGACGTCCTGACCGCTGGGGATGGTCGTGGACGAGAGCACCCGGATCCCGGCGTCCGGCTTCCAGGCCGCGGCGGCGCTCTCGGTGAGGTACTTGCGCGCGGTCTCGTACCCCTCGTCGGCGGTCACCGCGTCCAGGAACCCGGTCAGCAGCTCGTGCGGCTTGGCGCCCTTGCCGGGTGCCACCGGGTAGACCCTGGCCTGCAGGTTCTTGTCCGCCGAGCCCTGGCCCAGCTCCACCCTGGTGATGCCGCCGGAGTCCGGCATGGCCGCGCAGCCGCTCGCCATCAGGGCGAGCAGCGCGCCGGTCACCGCGAGGAGCCGCGGCTCAGTCCTCTTGCTCGTCCCTCGCACGCTGCGACCCCTCCACGTCCGTCCCACCCGTCACGTCCGGCTCCGCCGTCCGCTGTGCCACCGACGGCCGTCCGGGCGTCGGGTCCACCATGACCTGGGCGCCGGTCGCCCCGTAACCGGCTCCCGCCGTCCGCACGTCCGAGGGGTCCGAACGCGGGCCCTCGGGCATTCGGCTCCGGCCGAGACCGGGGCCGATGTTCAGCACCCCGCCGAGCCCGCTGCCGAGACCGGCGCCGACGCCGACGCCGTCCGGCGCCTCCGCGGGCTCCTCGGTGGCGGTCAGCGCGGTCGAGCCGACCGGGCTGATCGCCCGCCGGTACGGCGTGCCGTACGTGCCCAGGCCCCGGTTGTTGCGGGAGTCCTCCGGTTCCAACCGGAACGGCGCCCGGGAGATGTCGCCGCCGCGGGTGCGCGGCAGGGTGAGCCGGAAGTGCGAGCCGCCGCCGGGCTCGCCCCAGGCCTGGAGCCAGCCGCCGTGCAGGTGGGCGTCCTCGACGGCGATGGACAGGCCGAGGCCGGTACCGCCGGTGGTCCGCACCCGGGACGGGTCGGCCCGCCAGAAGCGGTGGAACACCCGGGACGCCTCGCCGGGCTTGAGGCCGATGCCGTAGTCGCGCACGCCGACCGCGACCGCGCCGTCCGCCGAGCCCAGCCGGACCACCACGTCGCGGCCCTCGCCGTGCTCCAGCGCGTTGACCACCAGGTTGCGCAGGATGCGCTCGATCCGGCGGGAGTCCACCTCGGCGAGCACCGGCTCGCCGTCGCCGCGGATCACGATGGTGCTGCCCTTGGCCTGCGCCAGCGGATCGGCGGCCTCCACCACGCGGCCGACGATCTCCCGCAGGTCGACCGGCTCGGCGTCCAGGATCGCGGCGCCGGCGTCGAAGCGGCTGATCTCCAGCAGGTCCGCGAGCAGTGACTCGAAGCGGTCCAGCTGGCCCTGCAGCAGCTCCGCCGAGCGGGCCGCCATCGGGTCCAGGTCCTCGCGGCTGTCGTAGATGAGGTCGGCGGCCATCCGGACCGTGGTCAGCGGGGTGCGCAGCTCGTGCGAGACGTCCGAGACGAAGCGCCGCTGCACCCGGGACAGCTCCTCCAACTGGCGGATCTGCGCCTGCAGGGCGTTGGCCATCCGGTTGAAGGATTCCCCGAGGCGGGCGATGTCGTCCGTCCCGGTCACCTTCATCCGCTCTTCCAGGCGTCCGTCGGCGAGCCGCTCGGAGATCCCGGCGGCCATCCGGACCGGGGTGACCACCTGGCGCACCACGACCCAGGCGATGCCGCCCATCAGGATCACCACGAACACGCCGGCGGTCGCCAGGGTGCCGGTGACCAGGTTGAGGGTGTCGGTCTCCTGGCCGAATGAGAACACGTAGAACATCTGGTAGCTGTACCCGGCCGGGCCGCTGAACTGCATGCCGAGGGCCAGCCCGGGCTCGGACTTCCCGCCGCTCTCGGGCGAGCGGTGGATCCGGGTCGGCTGGTCGAACATCTGGCCGGGCTCGGAGTCGAGCTTGGCCCGCAGCGTGTCCGGGATGCTGCTGGGCTGGATGTCGCCCGAGTAGCGCGGCGCGAAGCCGCCGGTGTCGGGGACGACGGCGCCGGTGCCGGGGGCCATCGCGATCACCGAGTAGACGGTCTGCCCGCTCCCGGCCAGGTCGTTGACCTGCCGCAGCAGCCAGGTGCCGGTCTCGTCGACGGTCGGGTCCGCGGTGCCCCGCAGTTTCTGGTCCCTGGCCTCGTCGATCTTCTTCTGCTCGACCTGGAAGCCGATCCTGGCCTGCGCCCGGGCGGCGTCCATCTTGGTGTCGAGCAGGCCGGTGCGCACCTGCGCCACGACGACCACGCCCAGCACCAGGACCACCGCGATGGATGCCAGCAGTGACACGGCGACCACGCGCAGCTGGATCGACCGGTGGTACAGCGCGGCCGCCCGGCGGGCGGGACGGCGCAGCTGACGCTTCGCGAGTCCGACCATGCCGACCGGGCCGCGCCGGCGGCGGGTGGTCGAACTCAGCACGTCCCCGCGCACGGCCCCGGCCCCGTCGGTCGCGGTACCCGACGGGGTCTCGTCAGCCCGGTCCGTCACGTCAGCTGGGTCCGGCCTTGTAGCCGACGCCGCGGACGGTCACCACGATCTCGGGGCGCTCCGGGTCCTTCTCGATCTTGGACCGGAGGCGCTGCACATGGACGTTGACCAGGCGGGTGTCCGCCGCGTGGCGGTAGCCCCAGACCTGCTCCAGCAGCACCTCGCGGGTGAACACCTGCCAGGGCTTGCGGGCCAGCGCGACCAGCAGGTCGAACTCCAGCGGGGTCAGCGGGATGCCCCGGCCGTCCCGCTTCACCGAGTGGCCGGCCACGTCGATCACCAGGTCGCCGATGGTCAGCTGCTCGGGCGTCGGCTCCTCGGCACGGCGCAGTCGGGCCCGGACCCGGGCCACCAGTTCCTTGGGCTTGAACGGCTTGGTGACGTAGTCGTCGGCACCCGACTCCAGGCCCACCACGACGTCGACCGTGTCGGTCTTCGCGGTCAGCATGACGATCGGGATGCCGGACTCGGCCCGGATCTGTCGACACACGTCGATGCCGTCCCGGCCGGGCAGCATCAGGTCGAGCAGGACCAGGTCGGGCTTGGTCTCCCGGAACGCGGCTAGTGCCTTGTCTCCATCCGCGACGAAAAACGGCTCAAAACCCTCACCACGCAGCACGATGCCGAGCATCTCGGCCAGTGCGGAGTCGTCATCAACGACGAGGACGCGTCCCTTCATGCGTCCATCCTCTCATTACCGGATTGTGACCTGCCGCACAGCAGTGCCAATGCGCCAGAACGGCCAACTCCACCGACCGGCTAATTCCGGCCATACCGGGCGAATGACCCCCGTCCGAGCACCTCCGAACCGTCCGCGGCCCGCCGCCCGACCCGCCGCGGCCCCCCGTTGCCGATCAGCAACCGGATCCCCATGGGGCCTGCTCCGGCCCCATGGCACGATTGGCGCTGCGCGCGGGCGGAAGATCCGTCCGGAGCCGCGCCCACGACGCCCCTTCGAGGAGCAGTGATGACCGACACTCCGGGCTGGGCCTCGCCCGGCTCGTCCGAGCCACCCCGCGACGGCGTCCGGCCCCCGGTCGACGCGTCCGCCGCCGTGCCCGGACCGTCGGCACCACCGCAGGCCACCCCCGGCTGGACCGACCAGGGCCAGCAGGCTCAGTACGACCAGTACGGCCGGCCGCAGCGGGGGCAGCAGCCCCCCGGCGGCCACCGCCCGTACGGCTGGGGCGCGCCGCAGAGCCCCAAGCCGGGCGTCATCCCGCTGCGCCCGCTCGGAGTCGGCGAGCTGCTCGACGGCGCCGTCAGCACCGTCCGCCGACAGTGGCGGACGGTCCTCGCCCTCTCGCTCGGCATCGCCGTGGTCGCCCAGGGCGGGACCGTCCTGGTGGACCTCCTCGTCAAGGGCAAGACCGGCGCCGCCACCCAGACCCTGCGGCTGCTGGCCGCCCTGCCGCTGCAACTGCTGCTCGACGTGCTCGCCGCCGCGCTGCTCACCATCGTCGTGAGCCGAGCGGTCCTCGGCCGCTCCGCGACCGCCGGGGAGGCCTGGCGCGACGCCCGGCCGCGGATGCTGCAGCTGCTCGGACTCACCCTGCTCACCGTCCTGATGGGCCCCGGTGTGGCCCTGCTCGGCTTCGCCCCGCTGATCGGCTACAGCGCCGGCGGCGCCAACCAGCCCGCGACCACCGGACTGCTGTTCCTCGTCGGCCTGCTGGCCCTGCCGGTGGCCGCCTGGTTGTGGGTCCGCTTCGGCCTGGCCGCCCCCGCGCTGATGCTGGAGAAGCAGGGCGTGGTCACCGCGCTGTCGCGCTCGCGGCGCCTGGTGCGCGGCGCCTGGTGGCGGGTCTTCGGCATCACCCTGGTGAGCAAGCTGCTGTCGCTGGTCGTCGCGGTGGTCATCGCCGTCCCGTTCCGCTTCATCGGCGTACTGCTGGGCTTCGAGAGCCTCGACAGCCAGGGTCTGGGCGACACGACCCAGCAGGGCGCCTGGATGGTGGCCGTCATGGCCGTCGCCGGGATCATCGCCGGCACCCTCACCACTCCCTTCATGGCCGCCGTCGGCGTGCTGGTCTACGTCGACCAGCGGATCCGCCGCGAGGCCCTGGACATCGAGCTCGCCCGCGCCGCCGGACTGCCCGAGTACGGCGGCACCGGCTGGGGCGAGCAGGCCGACCAGACGCCGGCGAGGCGCTGAGCCGCATGCCTAGCTGGGGGGACAGGCTCCTCGCCGCGAGCGGCGCCCCGGTCACCGTCCCGCGCGATCCCGCGCGCGACGCCGCCCGGGACGAGCTGCTCAACGCCGAGTACCACAAGCACGACCCGTCGATCCTGCAACGCGCCACGGACTGGTTCTGGGACCGCATATCGGGCGCGCTCGACAGCATCTCCGGCGACGGCACCGACGGCACCACCGGCCTCGTGCTCTTCCTGATCGTCGCCGTGCTGATCGCCGCCGCCCTCTGGTGGCGCCTCGGCGCGCCCCGACGCGCCGCCCGCACCATCGGCGACGTGTACGGCGTCGAGGGTCCGCGCAGCGCCGCGCAGTACCGGGCAGACGCCGCCGAGCACGCCGCCGGCGGGCGCTGGGCCGAGGCCGTCCGCGAGCAGATGCGCGCCCTGGTACGGGGCCTGGAGGAGCGCACCCTGCTCGACTCCCGCCCCGGCCGCACCGCCGACGAGGCCGCCGCCGAGGCCGGCCGGGCGCTGCCCGAGCACGCCGCCGCGCTGTCCGCGGCCGCCCGGACCTTCGACGACATCGCGTACGGCGAACGCGCCGCCGACCAGGCCGCGTACCGGCTGCTGCACGAGCTCGACCGGACGCTGGAACGCTCCCGCCCGGTCCTCGCGCCGAACCCGGCGGCGGCTGCCCCGGTCTCGGCTCCGACTCCGGCTCCGGCCTCTACTCCGGCCTCGGCTTCGCCCCCGGCCTCGGGAGGAACGGCATGACCGCCACCGTCCCCGCGCCGCCGCCCGTGGCCGAGGCGCCCTCCGGCGCCGCCCCGACCAGCCTCGCCCCCACCCCGCGCGGCCTGTGGCGCCGGGCCCGCTGGTACCTGGCCTTCCTCACCGCCCTGCTGATCGGCGCCGTCGCCGTGACCTCCCTCGGCCAGGACCACCGCTACCCGCCGCTCGACCCCCGCTCGTACGACCGCAACGGCGCCCACGCCGTCGTCGCGCTGCTCGAACACCAGGGCCTCAAGGCCGAGTTCACCACCGACCCGACCGCCGGTCCGGCCGGCCCCGACACCCTCGTGCTGCCCGAACCCGACCTGCTCGACCCCGCCCAGCTGCGCGCCATCGCGGCCGCCCGGCACCGGCGGCTCGTCCTGATCACCCCGGGCCCGGCCGCCCTCTCGGCGCTCGCCCCCGGCATCCGGCTGTCCGAGGAGGACGGCGGTCTGCCGTACGCCACCGTCCGCAGTGCCCCCGCGGACTGCTCGCTCATCGAGGCCGCCCGGGCCGGCAGCGCCCACCTGGGCGGCATGCTCTACACCAGCGGCAGCCGCGGCGAGGGCTGCTACCCGCGCGGCCACGGCTACCCGCTGGTCTCCACCCCGGTCGACGGCGGCGAGGTCATCGTGCTCGGCACCGGCGCCTTCCTGCAGAACGAGCAGCTCGCCAAGGACGGCGACGCCTCCCTCGCGCTCGGCCTGCTCGGCTCGCAGCCCCGCCTCACCTGGCACCTGCCGGACTACTCCGCCCCGCTCGCCGAGGACACCCGCCCCAAGAGCTTCGACGCCTTCATCCCGAGCCGCTGGCACTGGGCCTACTACCAGCTCGTCGTCGCCGCCGTACTCGCCGCCCTCTGGCGCGGCCGCAGGCTCGGCCCGGTGGTCAGCGAGGACCTGCCCGTGGTGGTCCGCGCGTCCGAGACCACCGAGGGCCGCGCCCGCCTCTACCGGCGGGCCAAGGCCCGCGGCCGCGCCGCCGAGGCCCTGCGCCGCGCCGCCGCCCACCGTCTCGCCCCGGCCCTGGGCGTCCCGCTCCAGGCCGGCGTGCCCGACCCCGAAGCGTTCTGCGCGGCCGTGGCCGACCGGCTCCCCGACCGGCCCGCCGGGGATGTCCGGGCCCTGCTGTACGGCCCGCCCCCGACCGACGACGCCGCGCTGCTGCGGCTCGCCGACGACCTCGACACCCTCGAAAGGCAGGTCCGGAACCCGTGACCGACCAGGCAACCGCCCAGCTCCGCACCGTTCCCGGCACGGCGACCGCCACCCCCGGCGGCACCGACCCGCGGGCGGCGCTGACCGCCCTGCGCGCCGAGATCGGCAAGGCCGTGGTCGGCCAGGACGCCGCCGTCACCGGGTTGGTGGTCGCGCTCCTGTGCGGCGGCCACGTGCTGCTGGAGGGCGTCCCCGGCGTCGCCAAGACCCTGCTGATCCGCACCCTCTCCACCGCGCTCAGCCTGGAGACCAAGCGCATCCAGTTCACCCCCGACCTGATGCCCGGCGACGTCACCGGCTCGCTCGTCTACGACGCCCGCACCGCCGAGTTCTCCTTCCAGCCCGGCCCGGTCTTCACCAACCTGCTGCTCGCCGACGAGATCAACCGCACCCCTCCGAAGACCCAGGCCGCCCTGCTGGAGGCCATGGAGGAGCGCCAGGTCACGGTGGACGGCGAGCCGCGCGCGCTGCCGGTGCCGTTCATGGTCGCCGCGACCCAGAACCCGGTCGAGTACGAGGGCACCTACCCGCTGCCCGAGGCCCAGCTGGACCGCTTCCTGCTCAAGCTGGTCCTGCCGCTGCCCGACCGCGACCAGGAGTTCCAGGTCCTCTCCCGACACGCCGCCGGCTTCGACCCCCGCGACCTCGCCGCGGCCGGCGTCCGCCCGGTCGCCGGGCCCGAGCACCTCGCCGCCGCCCGCGCGCAGATCGCCACGCTGACCGTCTCCCCCGACGTCCTCGCCTACATCGTCGACCTCTGCCGGGCCACCCGGCAGTCCCCGTCGCTGTCCATCGGCGTCTCCCCGCGCGGCGCCACCGCCCTGCTCGCCGCCTCGCGGGCCTGGGCCTGGCTGGCGGGCCGCGACTACGTCACCCCGGACGACGTCAAGGCGCTCGCCCTGCCCACCCTGCGGCACCGGGTCGCGCTGCGCGCCGAGGCCGAGATGGAGGGCGTCACCGCCGACTCCGTCATCCAGGCCGTCCTCGCCCAGACGCCCGCACCCCGCTGATCCACCCGATCCGCCCGATCCAGCCGATCCGCCGCCCGCTTCCCGTCGCCCGTTCCCGTCGCGGGTCTGCGGACGACGGGTCTCCGAAGGAGCGCACCGCATGGCCCTCACCGGGCGAACCGCCCTGCTCGCCGCGCTCGGCGCGCTCGTCGTGGGCCTGCTGCTGCCGTCGGCGGCCGGGATCTGGCTGGTCACCGGCGCGGTCCTGCTCGCCGTCGTGGCCGACCTGGTGCTCGCCGCCCCCGTCCGCGACCTGCGGTTCGAGCGGGGCGGCGACACCACCGTCCGGCTGGGCGAGCCCGCCTCGGTCGAGCTGACCGTCACCAACCCGTCCGGACACCTCCTCCGGGCCCTGGTCCGGGACGCCTGGGCCCCGTCCGCCTGGCGCCCCGGCACCGCCGAGGCCGCCTCCCGGCACACCCTGACCATCCCGGGCGGCGAACGGCGCCGGACCGTCACCGTACTCACCCCGACCCGCCGCGGCGACCACCACGCCCACCGGGTGACGGTCCGCTCGCTCGGCCCGCTCGGCCTGGCCGCCCGGCAGGGCTCGCACCTGGTCCCCTGGACGGTCCGGGCGCTCCCCCCGTTCGCCAGCCGCAAGCACCTGCCCTCCCGGCTCGCCCGCCTGCGCGAACTCGACGGCCGCACCTCGGTGTTGACCCGCGGCCAGGGCACCGAGTTCGACGCCCTGCGCGAGTACCTGCCCGGCGACGACGTCCGCTCCATCGACTGGCGCGCCAGCGCCCGCCGCAACACCGTCGCCGTCCGCACCTGGCGCCCCGAACGCGACCGGCACATCCTCGTCGTCCTCGACACCGGCCGCACCTCGGCCGGCCGCGTCGGCGACGCCCCCCGCCTGGACGCCGCCCTCGACGCGGCCCTGCTGCTGACCGCCCTCGCTACCCGCGCCGGGGACCGCGTCGACCTGCTCGCCCACGACGCCCACAAGCGCGTCGCCGTGGCCGGCAGCTCGGCCCACGAGGTGCTGCCCGCCTTCACCAACGCGATGGCCGGCCTGGAACCCGCGCTGCACGAGACCGACATGCGCTCGCTGGTCTCCACCGCCCTCAAGATGGCGCCGCACCGCTCGCTGATCGTCCTGCTCACCGGCCTCGACGCGGCCCCGGTCGAGGACGGCCTGCGCCCGCTGCTGCCGCTGCTCACCAAGCGCCACGAGGTCGTCCTCGCCTCCGTCGCCGACCCGCAGCTGGACTTCCTCGCCGCCGGCCGCGGCACTGTCGAGGCGGTCTACGGCGCCGCGGCCGCCGAGCAGACCCGCGCCGACCGCCGCGCCACCGCCGAGCGCCTCACCCGCCACGGCGTCACCGTCCTCGACGCCCCGCCCGCGCGGATCGCCCCGGCCCTGGCCGACACCTACCTGGCGCTGAAGGCGGCCGGCCGCCTCTGACCCGCTCGCCCCGGCCGGTACTCTCAGCGCGACTGACGGGCATTCAACCCGGCGTTGAGCCGAGCCGCCTGACGCGTCAGATGGTCGCGCTCGGCGAGATTGGACGCCTTGTGCGCCGCCTCGACGTACAGCCGCGCCGCAGTCCCCGGGTCACCGTCACGCTCGTGGAGGTACGCCGCCACAGCGGTGTGGCGGGGCAGCGAGTCGTCCAGCTCGGCGAGCGCCGCCAGCCCGGCGCGCGGACCGTCCGCCTCACCGACCGCCACCGCGCGGTTGAGCCGGACGACCGGGCTGTCGGTCAGCCGCACGAGCTCGTCGTACCACTCGACGATCTGCACCCAGTCCGTCTCCTCGGCGGTCTGCGCGTCGGCGTGCAGCGCCGCGACGGCGGCCTGGGCCTGGAACTCGCCCAGCCGGTCGCGGGCGAGGGCCGCCTGCAGGATCTCGACGCCCTCCGCGATCAACCTGGTGTCCCACCTGCCGCGGTCCTGCTCGGCCAGCGGCACCAGACCGCCGTCGGCCGCGATCCGGCCGGCCCGCCGGGCGTGGTGCAGCAGCATGAGGGCCAGCAGCCCCGCCACCTCGGGGTGGTCGATCGCGGCCGCGAGCTGCCGGGTGAGCCGGATGGCCTCGGCGGCGAGGTCGACGTCCCCGGAGTAGCCCTCGTTGAACACCAGGTAGAGGACGCGCAGCACGGTCGAGAGGTCGCCGGACCGGTCGAGCCGCACACCGGAGACCGTGCGCTTGGCCCGGCTGATCCGCTGGGCCATGGTCGCCTCCGGCACCAGATAGGCCCGGGCGATCTGGCGGGTGGTCAGACCCCCCACGGCCCGAAGGGTGAGTGCGACCGCGGACGACGGCGTCAACGACGGGTGGGCACACAGGAAGTAGAGCCGGAGTGTGTCGTCCGCCTCCGCCGCAGGCCCCGGCTCCGGCTCCTGGTCGACCAGGTCCTCACGCCGACGGCGAGCGGTGTCCGACCGGGCCGCGTCGAGGAACTTGCGCCAGGCCACCGTGACCAGCCAGCCCTTCGGATCCCGCGGCTGGTCGACCGGCCAGACGCGGACCGCCTCCACCAGCGCCTCCTGCATGGCGTCCTCGGCCGCCGCGAAGTCTGCTCCGCGGCGGACGAGGATCCCGAGCACGCTCGGCGTGAGGCTCCGAAGCAGGGCCTCGTTCATCGGGAGGTCACTCCGTGATGGTCGGCGGCGCGGCCAGGAACGGACGCAGCTCCAGCCACTCGTGGATCGGCTTCCCACCCGCCCCGGGCGCGGCCGACAGCTCCCCGGCCAGCTCGACGGCGCGCTCGTAGCTGTCGACGTCGATCACCATCCAGCCGGCGATGAGGTCCTTGGTCTCCGCGAACGGGCCGTCGGTGACCGGCGGGCGGCCCTCGCCGTCGTACCGGACCCACGTCCCCTCGGCCGCGACCGCCTGGCCGTCGACGAACTCGCCGGTCTTCTCCAGCCGGGCCGCGAAGTCCTGCATGTACCGGATGTGCGCGGAGATCTCCTCCTGCGTCCACTGGTCCATCGGCGTGCAGTTCACCGCAGCCGGGGCGCCTCGGTAGTGCTTGAGCAGCAGGTACTTGGCCATCGTGCTTCTCCCTCGGTGCTGTTGCGACCCATTGTGGTCGCGTTCACCCCGGGGACGGAGCCCGCCACGGGTTCTCGACACCGCCGGCCAAGATTTTTTGGCCCATCCCTCCGGACCCTCGTGGCTCTTGTGCCCCTCGTGACTCTCGTGGATGGGCCCGGAAATGCAAAGAACCCCCATCCGGGATCCGGATGGGGGTTCTTCTGAAAGATTGTTCGGCGGCGTCCTACTCTCCCACAGGGTCCCCCCTGCAGTACCATCGG